>NZ_JASCPN010000040.1:0-51967 GCF_029960155.1 Pseudomonas sp. PS01300
GCCTGCCGCCATACAGCAGCGCACCAAAGATCTCCCACACCGAGAAGTCGAAGGCATAGGAGTGGAACAGGCTCCACACGTCACTCGGCCCGAAGTTGAACCAGTGTTCGGTGGCGGCAAACAGGCGCAGCACGTTGTGGTGCGCGAGCAACGCGCCCTTGGGCTTGCCGGTGGAGCCGGAGGTGTAGATCACATAGGCCAGGTTGGCAGGGTCCAGCGAGAGTGCCGGGTTGTGCGTGGCGAAGGCGCCGAAGTCATCGTCCAGCAGCAACGTGCGCACGCCTTGCGGAACTGGCAGTTGCAGGTGCGACTGGGCCAGCACCACGCTCAGGCCGCTGTCTTCCATCATGTAGGCCAGGCGGTCCTCGGGGTACGCCGGGTCCAGTGGCACATAGGCGCCGCCAGCCTTGAGGATCGCCAGCAGGCCGACCACCATCTCCAGGCTGCGCTCGCAGGCCAGGCCCACCAGCACCTCCGGCCCGATGCCCTGGGCAATCAACGCATGAGCCATCTGGTTGGCGCGTTCGTTGAGTTCGCGGTAGCTGAGCTGGGCGTCACCCAGGGTCAGCGCGATGGAGCCCGGCGCACGCGCAGCCTGGGCTTCGATCAGTTCATGGAGGCAGCGCTGGCTGGCGAACTGCGCAGGCGCCGGGTTCCATTGCTGGAGGTTGGCCTGTTGCTCGCGGGCATCGAGCAACGGCAGTTCGCCGACGCGCTGTTGCGGGTCAGCGACAATCGCCTGCAGCAGGTTCTGCCAGTGCCGGGCCAGACGCTCGATGGTCGCGGCATCGAACAGGTCGGTGGCGTAGACCAGAATCGCCGAAAGGCCATCGGCCGTTTCCGTGGTATCCAAAGTCAGGTCGAACTGTGCAGTGTGGTTGTCCCAGTCCAGACGCTCCACCTCCAGGCCCGGAAGCCGCTCGATGGCGCGCAGTTCACCGGCATCTTCGCTGTGGTGGTTGAACAGCACCTGGAACAGCGGGCTGTGTGACAGGCTGCGGCCCGGTTCCAGGGCTTCCACCAGTTGCTCGAACGGCAGGTCCTGGTGGGCCTGGGCCTGCAGGGTGGTCTGGCGCACCTGCTGCAGCAGTTCGGCGAACGACAGATCGGCACCAATCCTCGCCTCCAGCACCAGCGTATTGACGAAGAAGCCGATCAGGCGCTCGGTTTCAAGACGGTTGCGGCTGGCCACCGGCACCCCGACCCGCACCTGCGCCTGGCCGCTATAGCGGTGCAGCAGGGTCTGGAACGAAGCGAGCAACAGCATGAACGGGGTCACCCCTTCACGCTGGGAAAGCGCGCGCAGGCCACGGGCCAGTGCGGCATCGAGCACGATATCCAGCTTCGCGCCCTTGAAGCTGCGCGTGGCCGGCCGCGGTCGATCGCTCGGCAGCTCCAGCACCGGCTGCTCGCCGCCCAGTTGCCGGCACCAGTAATCGAGCTGGCGCTCGCGCTCGCCGGCCTCCATCCACTGGCGCTGCCACTGGGCAAAGTCGGCGTACTGGATCGGCAGGGCCGGCAACTGAACTTCGCGCCCCTGGCTGTAGCCCGCATACAAGGCAATCAGCTCGTCGACCATCACCTGCATCGACCAGCCATCGGAAACGATATGGTGCTGAACCAGTACCAACACATGGTCGTGCGCCGCCAGCCGCAGCAGCCTGACCCGCAGCAGCGGCCCCTGGTCCAGGGCAAACAGGCGGCCGTTCTGGGCCTCGATACAAGCCTGGATCTGCGCCGCCGGATCGTCCCCTGCATACAGCACCTGGAGGTCGATATCGACACGGGCCTGCTCGGCAATCAGCTGACGCGGCTCGCCCTGCACCTCGACGAATGTGGTGCGCAGGCTTTCGTGCCGCGCCAGCAGGCTGTCGAAACTGCGCTGCAGCGCCGCAACGTCCAGCGCCCCGCGCAGGCGCAGGGCGGCCGGCAGGTGATAGGCACTGCTCTGCGGATCCAGCTGCCAGAGGAACCACTGGCGCTCCTGGGCATACGACAGCGGCAATGGCCGGCCGCGCTCGACACAGGTGAACGGGGGCTCGCCGGCGGCCTGCCGCCCCCCCAGCGCTGCCACGAAGTCGCCCAGCCGGCTGCGCTCGAACAGGGTACGCAAGGCAACCTCCAGCCCCAGCACCTGACGCACCCGCGACACCACCTGGGTGGCCAGCAACGAGTGCCCGCCGATCTCGAAGAACGCATCGTCAAGCCCTACCCGCTCCAGCTTGAGCACGTCCTGCCAGATCGCCGCCACCTGTTGTTCCAACGCGCTTTGCGGCGCCACGTAGGTGTGCTGGGCCTGGCTGGCATCGACCGGTGGCAGGGCCTTGCGGTCCAGCTTGCCGTTGGGGCTCAGCGGCAAACGTTCAAGAAACAGCAGGTACGCCGGCACCATGTAGGCGGGCAGCACCGCGCGCAAGTGTGCGCCGATCGCTTCGCGCAACGCCGCCTGGGCCTGCGCCTCCAGTGCCTGGCGGCTGTCGCCGGGCACCACATAGGCAACCAGCTGCAGGCCGTCGGCAGCGGGCTGGGCCAGCACCACCGCCTCGCGAATGCCCGGTTGTTCGAGCAGGCGCGCCTCGACTTCGCCCAACTCGATGCGAAACCCGCGAATCTTGACCTGATGATCGATACGCCCGGCGTACTCGAGCACCCCTTCGGCATTGAAGCGGGCCAGGTCGCCACTGCGGTACAGGCGCCCACCCGGCTGCGCGGCGAACGGGTCGGGGATGAAACGCTCGGCCGTCAGGCCCGGGCGGTTGAAGTAGCCACGGGCGAGCAACTCGCCGCCGATCACCAGCTCCCCCACCACCCCTACCGGCGTCGGTGCGCCGCTTGCATCCAGCACATGGAGGCTGCGCCCGCCGAGCACCCGACCGATCGGCATGCTCAACGGGGTGCTGCGCACACCGCTGACATAATCATCGCATTCGAGGGTGGTGACACAGACCGTGGCCTCGGTGGGGCCATAGGTGTTGAGCAGCGCCACCTGCGACAATCCGGCCTGGCGCCAGGCTGCCACCCCTTCAGGTGGCATTGCCTCGCCGCCGATGTGCACGCGCCTGAGCTTGCCGTAATCGCGTGGGCCAGCGGCGGCAAAGTCCTTGGCCAGCAGGTTCCAGTAGGCGGTGGACAGGTCGGAAACGCTGACCTGCTTGTCGATGACCTCGTGGTAGTAGCGTTCGCTGTCCCAGAGTTCCTGGCCGCGCAGCACCACGGCAGCGCCGCAGATCAGCGCAGGGTAGAACTGCTCGACGAAGGCATCGAAGTTGAAGGTGGCAAACTGCAGGATCCGGTCGTCCGGCCCGAGCCTGGAGAACTCACGCGCGACCTGCGCATGCCCGGCCAGCGCCAGGTGGCTGATGCCCACCCCCTTGGGGCGCCCGGTGGAGCCGGAGGTGAACATCACATACGCCAGGTTGTGCGCATGGGCGGTATTGGCCAGGTCGCTGGCGTCGAGCTGGCGCCAGGCCGCATCCTGGTCCAGGCACAGGCTGCGCACCCCGCACGGCAGGCCCAGGCGCGCCAGCAACGGGGTCTGGGTCAGCACCAGCGGCGTGGCGCTGTCCTCGATCATGCACAGCAGGCGGTCCTGCGGATACTGCGGGTCCAGCGGCACATAGGCGCCACCGGCCTTGAGCACCGCCAGCAGCCCGACGATCATGTCGATGCCGCGCTCCACCGCGATGCCGACCGGCACCTCCGGCCCTACCCCGCACGCCACCAGGTGGCGCGCCAGGCGGTTGGCACGCTGGTTGAGCTCGGCATAGCTCAGTTGCGTCGACTCGAAGATCAGCGCCAGGGCCTGCGGGCGCTGCGCCACCTGCGCCTCGAAACGCTGATGCACGCGCAGGTCGGGACAGGTCAGCGGTGCACGCCCCCATTGCTCGAGCAGACACTCGCGCTCCTCGCTCGAGAGTAACGCCAGTTCGTCGAGGCGACACGTCGGGGTGGCGACCACGGCCTGCAGCAGGGCCACCCAGTGGCGTGCCATGCGCTCGATGGTCGCGGCCTTGAACAGGTCGCTGGCATAGGTCCAGGCCACCTGCAACTGGCCGCCCTGCTCGTAGGTGTCCAGGCTCAGGTCGAACTCGGTGGTACGGCTGCGCCAGTCGAGCATCGACAGTTGCAGGCCCCCGGCCAGCTTGAGCGCGGACACATCGGCCACGTGCGGCTGGTGGTTGAACATCACCTGGAACAACGGCGAATGGCTCAGGCTGCGCTCCAGTTGCAACCCTTCGACCAGGCGCTCGAATGGCAGGTCCTGGTGCGACTGCGCGCCGCTCACCGTGTCGCGGGTAGCCTGCAGCAACTCGAGAAAACTCATGTGCCCTGCCAGCGGGGTGCGCAACACCTGGGTGTTGACGAAGAAGCCGACCAGGCCTTCCAGCTCGCTGCGATTGCGGTTGGCCACGGGGCTGCCGAAGCGCACGTCGGTCTGCCCGGTGTAGCGATAGAGCAGCACGTTGAAGACCGCCAGCAGCACCATGAACAACGACACGTTGTGTTGCCGGGCAAAGCCACGCACCTGCTCGGCCAGCCCTGCGTCCAGCGTCAGGCAATGGCGCTCGCCGTCGAAGCTGGGCGACGAGGGGCGCGGGCAATCGAGCGGCAGTTCCAGCACCGGATGCTCGTCGCCGAGTTTTTCACGCCAGTACGCCAGTTGCCGCGCCTGCTCGCCGGCCTCCAGCCAGCGACGCTGCCACAGGCCGTAGTCGGCGTACTGGATCGGCAGCGCCTCGAACTGCGGCGCAAGGCCTTGGGCACAGGCGTCATAGCTGCGCGCGAACTCGTCGATCAGGATATTCATCGACCAGCCATCGGCGACGATGTGATGCAAGGTCAGCAACAGCACGTGCGCCTGTTCATCCAGCTTGAGCAGGCGCAGGCGCAGCAGCGGGCCCTGTGCCAGATCGAATGCACGCAGCGACTCCTGCTGCGCCTCGTGCTGCACCCGCGCTTCACGCGCAGCGGCCGGCACCGCGCTCAGGTCCAGTTGCTCCAGGCGCACCGCATGCTCCAACGGCACCTGCTGCACGCTGCCATCGGGCTGCGAGCGGAACACCGTGCGCAGCACCTCGTGACGCGCCACCAGCAGGCTGAACGCACGCTCCAGGGCCGCCACATCCAGCACGCCGTTCAGGCGTACCGCACCCGGCAGGTTATAGGCGCCGCTGTGCGGGTCCAGCTGCCACAGAAACCACATGCGCTGCTGCGCATAGGACAACGCCTGGCGGTCCGGCACCTGGACCCCGGCAGGAATCGGGAACTGCGAAAAGTCCAGGCCTTCCTTGCTCAGGGCCTGCAGAAACAGGCTGCGCTTTTCCGGCGCCAGCTCGATGAAACGACAGGCCAGTTGGAGGGACTTCTCAGCATTCATCGAATGGTTTCCGTGCAGGGTGGATAGCGGGCAGCGCCCCGGTTATCCCTACGAAACGGATACACCCCAGGAAAAATTAAACACCGCCACGGCCCCCGTTCATTGCTCGCGGCTAAATCAGCCGTGCCGCTAGCCGTCTATCTAGGGAACCCGTAGCAAGAAGGTGCATGCCATGACTTCCGCCTCCTCCCTGACCCGCGCCGTCGGGCGCGGCCTGCGCAAGCTGGCCGGCGCACAGCCCGAGCGCGCCTACCGCCTGTTCGATGTCACCCTCAAGCAACGCATCCAACTGAGCCCGTCGCTGAGCCGCCTGGTGTTCACCGGCCCGGACGTGGCCCGGATGCACACCCTGGCTGCCGATCAACGCGTCAAGCTGTTCTTCCCCGCCGCCGACGGCAGCCCGCCCGAACTGCCCAACGACCTGCACTGGAACGAAGCCCGCCGCGCCCTGGCCGAGGCCAGCCGCCCGCCCATGCGCACCTACACCATCCGTGCCCTGCGCCGCGAACAGGCCGAGGTGGATATCGATTTCGTACTGCACGGGGTCAACGGCCCCGCCTCGGCCTGGGCCACCCACGCCCGCACAGGCGACCGTCTGCAGATCCTGGCACCCAACCTGGCCTTCGCCGGCGACCCCGGGGGCTACGAATGGAACCCGCCCGCCGGGGTGCGCAACATTCTGCTGGTGGGCGATGAAACCGCCTTGCCAGCCATTGCCGGCATTCTCGAAACCCTCGCCGGGCAAGATGACCCGCCCCAGGTCGAAGCCTATGTAGAGGTGCCGCTGCAACAGGACTGCCTGGCCCTGCGCTGCAATGCCAGCACCACCCTGCACTGGCTGCCACGCGACCAGCAACAGCGTATCCAGGGCCAGGCCATGGTGCATGCCGTGACCCAGCTGGCCACCCTGCCCGCCAGACGCCCGCCCGCCGACACGCGCCTCGAGGAGGTGGACATCGACCAGCAGATCCTCTGGGAACGTGCCAGCGCCAGCCACCAGAGCTTCTACGCCTGGGTGGCCGGGGAATCGGCTGCGGTGATGCAGATCCGGCGCTTTCTGATCAACGAACAGGGCCTGGACCGCAACGCGCTGACCCTGATGGGCTACTGGCGCGCCGGGCGTACGTTCGAGTAGCGCCAGCGGGGTTCAACAGGGCTCCCGGCGGCAGGCCGGGAGCCTTGGAAACATTTGCTTGCATTTTTTAGTGCAGGATTTCTGCTTCTCATTCGTCCTAACAATTACCACTGCACCCTTTCGAGCGAGCCTGAGCCCAGACACCCCGTGCTCCGGAACCTCATGCTCACCACACTCCGAATCGAAGTTGCCTGCCCAATGTCGAAAAAGTCACGTTCAAAACTCTGGTTTCTGGTCCACAGCTGGCTAGCCCTGCCGATCTGGTTCTTCGTGCTGATCGTCTGCTTCACCGGGACGCTGGCCGTGGTCAGCCAGGAAATCGTCTGGCTGGCGCAGCCCGAGGTCCGCGCCTCCAAACCCGACGGCGACCCGCCGATGCTGGGCTTCGACCAGGTGCGCGCCGCCGTCGAGGCCGCGCAGCCGGGGGTGTATGTCAGCACCATCGTGCGCCCGGACGAATCGCATTTCGCCCTGACCGTCAGCGTCACCTACCCCGACTCGCGCTCCACCACGCTCTACGTCAACCCGTACACCGGGGTGGTCCAGGGCGAGGCGGCGCAGTTCAACTTCCAGGCCTTTACCCGCGCCCTGCACGGCTGGTGGCTGGTGCCGTTCACCAATGGCTACAGCTGGGGCTGGTACCTGGTGTCGCTGCTGGGGCTGCCGATGCTGGCCTCGCTGGTTACCGGGCTGGTGGTGTACAAGCGCTTCTGGAAGGGCTTTCTCAAGCCGACCCTGCGCCTGAAGCACGGTGCGCGGATTTTCTGGGGCGACTTCCACCGCCTGAGCGGGATCTGGTCGATCTGGTTCATCGCAGTCATCTCGATCACCGGTACCTGGTTCCTGATCCAGGCGATTCTGTTCGACAACCAGATCTCGATTTCCAGCAACCAGGTGCTGCCGGTGATCGCCCGCGAGAACGTGCCCACCGCGCCCGCCGGCCAGCCGGCCCCGGTGCTGAGCCTGGATGCCATCGAAAAGATCGCCATCGACAAGATTCCGGGGCTGGACGTGAGCTTCATCAGCCTGCCGAGCAACGCCTACAGCCACACCTCGGTGGGGGGGCGCAGCTGGTACCCGCTGATGTTCCAGACCGCATCGGTCAACCCCTACAGTGGCGTGGTCGAGGCCCATGAGCTGCTGTCCGACCGCAGCAAGCTCGAATTCGTCACCGAGTCGATGCGCCCCCTGCATACCGGCGATTTCGGCGGTATCTGGATCAAGCTGATCTGGTTCGTGTTCGGCCTGCTGCTGAGCATGATGGTGCTCAGCGGCCTGCTGATCTGGACCAAGCGCACCGCCATCGCCACGGCCACCGCCCTCAAGCGCAGCGAAAAACCGGCACGCGCCAAGCGCGCCGCCGCTGCCACCCCTACCCCTTCGGAGAGCCAGGCATGAGCAAGGCAATCGCTGCACAACCGCCTTCGCGCCTGCGCCAGTTCTGGCTGAAATGGCGTTTTCACATCAACATACTGCTGTTGTTGGTACCGCTGGGTTTCATGCCCAAGTACTTTGCTGATGCGGCCTTGTTTCGCGGTGACGTGGGCCTGGGCGAACGCGAGATCGGCGAGGTCCAGGTCGGCCCCTGGAGCCTGAAGCTGGCCGAGCTGCGCAACGAGGCGCCGCGCCAGGACGGGCCGGCCGGCTACATGAAGAGCTTCAACGCCAGCCTGTGCGAAGCCTGTATCCCACAGGTCAAGGCCACCTACCTGCGTATCGGCAAGCCGCGCAGCCTGCGCGCCGCCGGCGGAATCTTCTTCGGTTCCCCTTACCGCATGGGCGCCACGGTGCCGGTGCCGCTCAAGACCAGCCCCGACGCCGAACTGTGGGTGACCATGGAAGGCTGGGACGGCAGCATGCACCAGGGTTCGGTCCCGCTCAGCAAGGCCTCGCCAAGCACTGTCGCCTGGCTTCAAAAACAAGGAGGCAAATGATGCCTGTTTCTGACCTGCTGCGTCGCCTGGGTGGCGCGGCACTGCTCACTTCGCTCGCCACCTTCAGCAACCTGGCGCTGGCCCACAACCCGATCTGCGAATGCAAGCAGATCGAAGGCGGCCAGATCCAGTGCACCGGCGGCTTTTCCGACGGCAGCGGCGCCCCCGGCGTAACCCTCGACGTGATCGGCTACGACGAAAGCATCCTGGTACCCGGCAAGCTGGGCGAAGACTCCAAGCTCACCTTCAAGCGCCCCGATGCCGAGTTCTACGTGCTGTTCGACGCAGGCCCCGGTCATGTGGTGGAAATCGACCAGGCCGACATCGAGGCACCATGAGCACCCCGACCACGACCCAAACCATCCGCCCGGCCGGTGCCGGCCATGAAACGCTGTACGTGCTGTTGTTCTGCGCCCTGGTGCTGCTGGTGGCCGGCGCGGTGGTCAGCTGGCGCGGCGAAACCACCGAAACCAGCGAAGTGGCGGCCCATCAGTTCGATGCGCGCCGCGACCTCACGGCCGGCGAGCAAGGGGTGTACGCCGACCTGCGGGTTACCCTGGAGGAGATCCAGCTGCGTCAGCAGGAAGAACAGCGCCTGCCCACCCCGGCCGAGCTGGATGCCGAGGGCTACGCCCCGTTCGCCCGCGACGCCAGCGCCGTGAGCCGTGGCGGCCACACCTGGCAGTTGCTCGAAGGCGGCGCCTACCTGGGGCTCAGCCAGGCCAGCGAAGTGGCCGGCTCGTTCCTGATGCGCCTGGGCGCACAGCCCGACAGCCCGGCCGATATCTGGCTCAACCGCAGCACCGACCTCACCGCCCCCCACGACCTCAGCGACGCCGCCTTGAGCGCTGCGGGCTGGCAACAGGTCGTCGCGCAATTCGATGCCGGGGTCACTCGCCAGCATCGGCACTGAACCCACGGATACACCTGAGAGAAGACCGCCTGCCCATGTCTATTTCATCGTTTCTGGTCAACCGCCGACGCATCCTGGCCGGCGTGCTCGCCCTGTGCCTGGCGCCCCTGGCGCACGCCGAAGAGGCCAAGCGCCTGCGTATCGGCATCACCCTGCACCCCTACTACAGCTACGTGGCCAACATCGTCGGCGACAAGGCCGAGGTGGTGCCGCTGATTCCGGCAGGCTTCAACCCGCACGCCTACGAGCCACGCGCCGAGGACATCAAGCGCATCGGCACGCTGGACGTGGTGGTGCTCAACGGCGTGGGGCATGACGATTTTGCCGACCGCATGATCGAGGCCAGCGAAAAGCCTGGCGTGGCCACCATCGAGGCCAACGCCAACGTGCCGCTGCTGGCGGCCACCGGCATCGCCGCACGCGGCGCGGGCAAGGTGGTCAACCCGCACACCTTCCTGTCGATCAGCGCCTCGATCGCCCAGGTCAACAACATCGCCCGCGAGCTGGGCAAGCTCGACCCGGCCAACGCCAAGGCCTACACCGCCAATGCCCGCGCCTATGGCAAGCGCCTGCGCCAGCTGCGTGCCGAGGCCCTGGCCAAGCTCACCAGCGCGCCCAATGCCGACCTGCGCGTGGCCACCGTGCACGCGGCCTACGACTACCTGCTGCGTGAATTCGGCCTGGAAGTCACCGCCGTGGTCGAGCCCGCCCATGGCATCGAACCGAGCCCCAGCCAGTTGAAGAAGACCATCAACCAGCTGCGCGACCTGGACGTGAAGGTGATCTTCTCGGAGCTCGACTTCCCGTCCACCTATGTGGACACCATCCAGCGTGAGTCCGGCGTGCGCCTGTACCCGCTGTCGCACATCTCCTACGGCGACTACAGCGCCGAAAAGTACGAAAAGGAGATGACCAGCAACCTCGATACCGTGGTGCGCGCGATCCAGGAGGCCGGGGCATGAGCGCCATCGAGCCGATCACCCTTGCCAGCCAGGGCCCCGGCGTGGAGTTCGACGCCGTTGGCCTGACCCTGGGCCGCACCACCATCCTCGACCAGGTGAGCTTCAAGGTGCGCCCTGGCAGCGTGCATGCGCTGGTGGGGCCCAACGGCGGCGGCAAGAGTTCGCTGATCAAGACCCTGCTCGGCCAGATGCCCCACCACGGCCGCCTGAACCTGCACTGGGCCGGCGCCCCCGGTTGCATCGGCTACGTGCCGCAGGCCCTGGAATTCGACCGTGGCCTGCCGATGACCGTGGACGACTTCATGGCCGCCATGTGCCAGCGCCGCCCGGCGTTCCTGGGGCTGTCGCGCCACTACGCGGCGAGCATCGGCCAGGCGCTGGAGCGCGTGGGCATGCAGGACAAGCGCAAGCGGCGCATGGGCGCCCTCTCCGGCGGCGAGCGCCAGCGCGTGCTGCTGGCCCAGGGGCTGATTCCGGCGCCGCAACTGCTGGTGCTGGACGAACCGATGTCGGCGCTGGATGAAGCGGGCATCCGCATCTTCGAACAACTGCTGCTGGACTGGCGCGCCAGCGGCACCACCGTGCTGTGGATCGAACACGACCTGGAGGCGGTGAAACGCCTGGCCGATCACGTCACCGGCCTCAACCGGCGCATCCTGTTCGACGCGCCGCCCGAGCAGGCCCTGCGCCCGGAGGCGCTGCTGCAACTGTTTTCCACCCACCCGCGCAGCGCTGCGGCGACCGGGAGCCACGCCTGATGAACTATGAAGAATTTCGCCTGATGATCCAGGGCCTGGCGTCCTCGGGCTACCTGCCCGAAGCCCTGGCCTATGGCTTCGTGGTCAACGCGCTGCTCGCCGGCCTGCTGATCGGGCCGGTGCTGGGCGGGCTGGGCACGCTGGTGGTGGTCAAGCGCTTTGCGTTCTTCTCCGAGGCGGTGGGCCACGCGGCCCTGACCGGGGTGGCCATCGGCATCCTGCTCGGCGAACCCTATACCGGCCCCTACGGCAGCCTGTTCGGCTACTGCCTGCTGTTCGGCGTGCTGCTCAACTACCTGCGCAACCGCACCGGGCTGGCCCCGGACACCCTGATCGGGGTGTTCCTGTCGGTGTCACTGGCGCTGGGCGCAAGCCTGCTGCTGATACTGGCGGGCAAGATCAACGTGCACATCCTGGAGAACGTGCTGTTCGGCTCGGTGCTGACGGTCAACGGCAACGACCTGCTGGTGCTGGCCATCGTCGGCGCGCTGGTGCTGGGCCTGAGCCTGCCGCTGTACAACCGCATCATGCTGGCCAGCTTCAACCCGCAGCTGGCGGCAGTGCGCGGGGTGGCAGTGAAGACCCTGGACTACCTGTTCGTGGTGCTGGTGACGCTGATCACCGTGGCCGCGGTTAAGGTCATCGGCGCGATCCTGGTGGGCGCACTGCTGGTGATCCCGGCCGCTGCCGCCCGCCTGCTGAGCCAGTCGCTCAAGGGGTTTTTCTGGACCTCGGTGGTGATCGCCACCCTCAGCACCCTGAGCGGCATCCTGCTGCCGATCGTGTTCGACCTGCCGTTGCCCTCGGGCGCCGCGATCATCCTGGTCGCCGGCATGGCCTTCGCCCTGGCCGCCATCGCCCGTGGCACCCTGCCCAGCCTGAAAGGAAACATCGGATGAAGCCGACATTTCGCCAACTGACCCTGGTACTGGCCCTGAGCGGCGCCTTCAGTGTTGCCGCACAGGCCGCCGAAGCCGCGCGCCCGGTGCAGGTACTGGCGTCCCTGCCCATCACCTACGGCCTTGGCCAGTTGCTGCTCGACGGCAGCGAGGTGAAGCTGCAACGCGCCGCCGCGGCCAACCTGCCCGGCTCGCGCCAGACCGCCTACTTCAGCGGGCGCGGGGCGCCGGCCCTGCAGAAGCTGGCCGTGAACGCCGATGCGGTGATCGGCCTGCGCTCGGTATGGGCGGACGACCCGCTGTACCCGATGGCGCGGCGCAGCAATATCCGCATCGTCGAAGTGGATGCCGCACGCCCGGTGGATGGCAGCCTGCCCGGCATTGCGGTGCAGCCGGGGGCGCCAAAGGACGGCCTGAACAGCCAGCCGTGGCTGTCGAGCAACAACCTGGGGCGCATGGCCGACGTGACCGCCGCCGACCTGGTGCGCCTGGCGCCGGCCGCCAAGCCGAAAATCGAGGCCAACCTGGCCACGCTCAAGCAGCAGTTGCTCAAGCTCAGTGCCGACAGCGAAGCGCGCCTGGGCGAAGTCGACAACCTCAGCGTGGTAAGCCTGTCGGAGCGCTTCGGTTACCTGATCGGCGGGCTGAACCTGGAGCAGGTGGCCTACAGCGTACCCGCCGAAGACCAGTGGACCCCCGAGGCACTGCAACAGCTGACCGCCCTGCTCAAGGACAACGACGTGGCGCTGGTGCTCGACCATCGCCAGCCGAGCGAGGCGGTAGCTGCGGCAGTCGCCAAGGCCGGCAGCCGCCTGCTGGTGCTGGAGAGCGGCGGCGAAAACCCGGTGAGCGAACTGCAGGGCAGTATCGATGAAGTGATCAAGGCACTCGCCGCGAAAGCCTGAAGGTCGGCAAAAACAAAGCCCCAGTGCGCAACGCCTGGGGCTTTTCAGTTGCGCCGAACGCCAGCGCGCGCGCGATCAGCGCGCCGGCAGCGGTTGCGGCACCGGCAGCGGCCTGCCAAGCAGCACACCGACCACCACGGCGAACACCAGCGCTGCCACCCCGGCGCTTTGCAGCACCGTCTCGAAGCCGCCGATGAAGGCGTGCTGCGCCAGCGGCGCGAGGGTTTCGCGCAGTGCCGGGTCGACCATAGCCAGCGCTGCCGGCAGGTCACCGGCGGCAACCCGGGTGGCCATGTCGCCGACCTTGTCCAGTTGCCCAGGCGCCACCCCTGCCACCGCCTCGCGCAGCAACTGCCCGCTGCGCGCCGCCAGGATGCCGCCCAGAATGCCGATGGCCAGCACGATGGCACCAAAGCGCGTGGTAGTGCTCAGGCCCGAGGCCATGCCGGTGCGCTCGCGCGGCACGCAGGCCATGATGTTCTTCTGCGTGTCGCCGTTGAGCAGCCCGGCCCCGGCGCCCAGCACGATGCTGGCCAGGGCGAAGCTCAGGTAGCCGCCATAGCTGGCCGCCGCGCCGCACAGCAGGTTGCCCGCGCCCACCAGCAGCAGGCCCAGGGCGAACACCTGGGCGCTGCTCAGCCGCGCCGACAGGCGCATGCCCAGGCGCGGGGTCAGCAGCATCGCCAGGGCAAACGGCAGCATGCCCGCGCCGGCGGCCAAGGCCGACAGTTGCAGGCCGTTCTGCAGGTACAGCGGCAGCAGGGTCATCATCACCTGGGCGCAGGCGGCGTAGGCGAACATGCCCAGCAATGCACCGATGAAGCGTGCGCTGCGCATCAGTTGCAGGTCGATCATCGGCCGCGCCTGATTGCGCTCCACCAGAATGAACAGGCCGAACAGGAACGCTGCGATCACCAGGCGCCCAAGGGTCTGGGCACTGCCCCAGCCGACCTGGTTGGCATCGATCAGCGCCCAGATCAGGTAGCCCAGGCTGCCGGCGAAGGTCAGGCTGCCAAACGGGTCCAGCCGCGCGGCGGCGCTGTCGCGGGACTCCTCGACACTGCGCCGCACCATCACCGCCAGCACCGCCACCAGCGGCAGGTTGATGTAGAAGATCCAGCGCCAGCCCAGGGTGCTGGCGATCAGCCCGCCCAGCAGCGGCGCGAAGGTGATGGTCGCGCCCATGCACGCGCCCCAGAACGCCCAGGCCCGCATGCGCGCCTCGGGCTCGTGGAAGCGGTGACCGATGGCAGCCAGTGCCGAGGTCAGCAGCAACGCCGCGCCCACGCCCTTGGCGGCCCGTGCGATGTCGAGGAACACCAGGGTGGGCGCCGCGCCGCAGGCCAGCGAGGCGAGGCCGAACAGGCCCAGGCCCAGTTGCAGCATGCGCCGGCGCCCGAAGCGGTCGGCCAGGCTGCCGGCGGGCAGCAGCAGTGCGGCGAAGGCCAGCAGGTAGGCGCTGACCACCCATTCGATGTCGGCGAACGAGCCGGACAGGTCGCGGGCGATGCTCGGCAGGCTGACGGCGACGATATTGGTGTCGAGAATGATCAGGGCGCACACGGCCGAAGCCGTGAACAGGGTGAAACGGGCGGAGGACATTGCAAGGCTCCCGTGCAAGGCGATCTGGGGCCGGTGTCGCAGTGTCCGAGCAGGCTGCCGCGACAGGGCCGGTGTAGCCACCGGATGCTCATAGGCGCAGCGGCTTTGCCGCCACGTCACGCATCTTGTAGTGTTACTACACATTACCGCCGCAACGGCCTGGCCTTGTTAGCCAGGATCGCCTGCGTCATTAGCCTGCAGCTAACGAGACCCCATGGAAATCCGCCATTTCCGCTATTTTCTCAGCGTCGCCCGCCTCGGCCACTTCACCCGCGCCGCCGAGCAACTGGGCATCGCCCCGCCGACCCTGAGCCGGCAGATCCAGGACATGGAAAGGCAGCTGGGTGTGCGCCTGTTCGAGCGCAGCCAGCGCGAGGTGTGCCTGACCGCCGCCGGCGAGGCGCTGCTGCCCGAGGCCGAACAGGCGGTGCGCCAGTTCGATGCCGCGCAGCTGGGCGCACAACGGGCCGGGCGCGGTGACGTGGGGCGTATCGAGTTGGGTTATGTGGCCTCGGCGGCCTTTTCGGGGCTGCTCCAGCAGCAGGTGACGCGCTTCAGCCAGTCGCACCCGGGGGTGGTGCTGAACATCCGCGAGCAACCCATGGCCGAGTCCCCCGCGCTGGTGCGTGACGGTGTGCTGGATATCGCCTACGTGCGCACGCCGATGGACCTGCCCGACGAACTGGTCGCGATGGACCTGCACGAAGAAGGCTTTGTCCTGGCCCTGCCGGCCAGCTCGCGGTTGAACGAGCTGCCGCAGATCATGGCCGCACGCCTGGCCACCGAAACCTTCATCTTGCCCGAGCAGATCTCCGGCACCCTGGCCGTCGCCGCCCAGGGTGGCTTCGTGCCGCGCCTGGGGCCGCAGCCGGGTAGCCTGGTGGCGGTCATCACCCTGGTTTCGCTGGGCCAGGGCGTGGCGCTGGTGCCCGAGTCGGTGCTGCAACACATCACCCTGCCGCAGGTCAGCTACCGGCGCATCGCCGACAGCCAACCCACCTCGTGCCTCACCGTGCTGCATCGGCGTTTCGAGAAGGCGCCCGCGGTGATGCGCTACATCGAGGCCCTGCGCAGCGGCCAGGGCTGATCGCACCCGCGCGCCTTACAGACGCTGCAGGGCCGCCGGCAAGGCGCGGGCGAAGCGCTCGGCCACGTCGTCCACCTGCGCTGCGGTAATGATCAGCGGCGGCAGAAAGCGCACCACGCAACCGTTGCGCCCACCCAGTTCGATGATCAGCCCGCGCTTGAGGCATTCGTTCTGGATCAGCGAGGCCAGCTTGCCGAACCCCGGCGCATGCCCCAGCGCATCGGCGGCCCCTTGCGGGTCCACCACCTCGACGCCGAGCATCAGCCCGCGACCGCGAATGTCGCCCAGGTGCGGGAAGTCACGCTGCAGCACCGCCAGGTGCTCGCACAGCCGTGCGCCCATGGCCTCGGCGTGGGCAGCCACGTCGTGTTCCTTGAGATAACGCATCACCGCCGAGCCTGCAGCCATGGCCATCTGGTTGCCACGGAAGGTGCCGGCGTGGGCACCCGGCAGCCAGGTGTCGAGCCAGTCGCGGTACACCACCACTGCCAGCGGCAGGCTGCCGCCGATGGCCTTGGACAGCACCACCACGTCCGGCACGATGCCGGCGTGCTCGAAGGCGAACATCCTGCCGGTACGGGCAAAGCCGCTCTGGATCTCGTCGACGATCAGCGCCACGCCCGCCTGCTCGGTGATGCGCCGCACGCCGCGCAGCCAGTCGAGGTCGGCCGGGATCATGCCGCCCTCGCCCTGCACCACCTCGACGATCACCGCCGCCGGCAACTGCACGCCGCCTTCGGGGTCGCTCAGCAGGTTTTCCAGGTAGCGCAGGTTGACCTGCACGCCCTGCTCGCCGCCCAGCCCGAACGGGCAGCGGTAGTCGTAGGGGTATGGCAGGAACTGAACGCCGTTGCCCAGCAGTGCGCCCATCGGTTTCTTAGGCCCCAGGCTGCCCATCAGGCTCAGCGCGCCCAGGCTCATGCCGTGGTAGCCGCCCTGGAACGACAGCACCGTGCTGCGCCCGGTGGCAGTGCGTACCAGCTTGAGCGCGGCCTCCACCGCATCGGTGCCGGTCGGCCCGCAGAACTGGATCCGGGCCTGGGCGCTGAAGGCCGGTGGCAGCAGGCCGAACAGGTCCTGCACGAACTGGTCCTTGACCGGCGTGGTCAGGTCCAGGGTATGCAGCGGCAGGCCGTCGGCCAGCACCTGCTGGATCGCCTCGATCACCACCGGGTGGTTGTGGCCCAGGGCCAGGGTGCCGGCGCCGGCCAGGCAGTCGATGAACTGGCGGCCCTCGACGTCTTCGACGTAAAGCCCCTGGGCACGCTTGAGCGCCAGCGGAATGCGCCGCGGGTAACTGCGTGCATTGGACTCCTGCTGCTTCTGTCGCGTCAGCAGCGGCGAATCTTCGAAGTGATAAAGCGTTTCGCCAGGCTCGTCGGCTGAAGAAGCCGGCTGTGCCTGGGCAAGGCAGGTAGCGACTGACATCGGAAGTAACCCTCGCAAGCAAGCGGATGGTCCCACCACGCGCCGATGGCCAGCGTTGTGTCGGGATGTGTACTCGCTTGAAAGACGCATCAACGCCCTGCGGATTTAGCGCGCGGGGCGGTCTTCTAGAAGGTTTTGTGCATCAGTTGCAGGTGCAGGCCATGAAATCCCAGCGCCTCACCGCTGGGCGAATAACCCAGGCGTGCGAAAAAATCCTGGGCCGAGCCGGTGCTGTACAGCGATGCATGGGTACAGCCCCAGCGGCGCAAGGCGTGTTCCAGGTCCAGCACCAGTGCCCGACCGATGCCATGCCCGGTGTAGTCGCGCTGCACGAAGCACTGGCAGATCTCGCCGCTGCGCAAGGCCAGCGCGGTAGCCACCGGGCGACCCTGCCAGCGCCCCAGGTTCAGGTACAGGGCCGGGTCGCCCAGCCAGTCGGTGATCTGCGCACGCTGCTTGCTGCGCGACCAGGCGTCGATCACCTGCAGGTCGCCGTGATGGTCCTGGTCGGCTGTGGTGGCGATGCTCTGCTGCATCAGCCGCTCGATCAGCGCGGCCTCGGCCGGCCGGGCCCTGGCAATGCGAATCCGTTCGTCCATGAGTGCTCCCTGGTGCTGTGCGGTCCACACCTTACGGGGGCGACCGGCGCCTGACGAGGCCGGCGGGGTTACATTTGATGTGCACGCAACGGCATCTGCAGCAACACGCGCAAGCCGTCGGCGTGGCTGTCGAACGTCAGCGAGCAGGCGCAGCGCTGCACGATCGCCTGCACGATCGCCAGGCCCAGGCCACAGCCTTCGCTGTGGCCATTGCGCCAGAAACGCTGGGTCACATGCTGCAGGTTCTGTGCATCGATGCCCGGCCCATGGTCGCGTACCAGAAAGCCCACGGTGTTCGCCTCGACCTGAACATGCAGCTCCACCGGCGCGTCGGCGGCGCTGTGGCGCAGGGCGTTGTCCAGCAGGTTGCGCAAGGCCGCCACCGCCAGCGCCGCGGGCATGTCGGGAAACACCTGGGCCGCCGGCGCCGCAGCCTGCAGCACGATGCGCCGGTTGTCGCCCAGGCCCGCATCCTGGATGGCCTGGCGGGCGATCTGCTCGGCGCTGTACTGCACGCCATCATCGAACGACAGGCTGCCCTCCACCCGCGCCAGCAACAGCAGCTGCTCCAGGGTACGGTGCAGGCGATCGGCGCCCTGCTCGGCATGTTCCAGGGCCTGCTCGCGCACCTTGCCATCGGTCATGCGGGCCACTTGCAGGTGGGTCTTGATCGCCGTCAGCGGGCTGCGCAGTTCATGCGCGGCATCGCCGGTCAGGCGCCGTTCGCGCTCGATGGTCTGGCCGATGCGCTGGAACAGCTGGTTCTGGGTTTCGAGCAACGGCTGCAATTCGCTGGGCAGGGCACGCACCTGCAACGGCTCCAGCGAGTCGGGGCTGCGCCTGCGCAGCGCGTCGCGCATGCGGTTGAGCGGCGCCAGGCCCTTGCCCACCCCCAGCCACAGCAGCCCGAGGCTGCCCAGCAACGCCACCAGCACGGGTGCCGAGGCCGCCAGCAGGATCGAGCGGTTCAGCGCCTCGCGCTCCAGGTGCCGGTCGGCAGTGGTGATGCGCACATCGCCGCGTGCATAGGTGAAGCTGCGCCACAGTGCGCCATCGATCATCTGGTCGTGAAAGCCGCTGCGCTGATCGTCGAGGGTCTGGTCGGCATGGTTGTGGCTGCGCGCCAGGATCTCGCCGCGCAGCGAGCTGACCTGGCAGGCCATGCCGTCGGGGATGCTGAACTGGTCGGTGCTCAGGCGCGTGCCCTCGCCCTTGCTGGTCAGCGGCTGCGGCAACTGGTCGATCAGGCCGGCGACCATGCGCGCCGACGCCACCAGGCGCTGGTCGAGGGAGAACATCATCTGCTGACGCAGGTCGCACAGCATCCACGTCGCGGCCAGGGCCCAGATCAGGATGAAGGCAGTGCCCAGAATCAGGCTCAGGCGCAGGCGCAGGCTCATCGTTGCAACGCCTGCGGCACCTGGGCCGGCCCCAGGCGATAACCCAGGCCACGCACGGTCTCGACGATGCCGTTGCCCAGCTTGCGGCGCAGGTGATGGATGTGCACGTTCAGAGCATTGCTTTCGACCTCGTCGCCAAAGCCGTAGACGCTGTCCTTGAGCTGCTCGCTGGACAACACCCGGCCGCGGTTCTGCAGCAGGGCCTGGAGCAGCGCCTGTTCGCGGCGCGACAGGTCCACCGGCTGACCGGCCAGGTGCGCTTCGCAGCTGGAGGGGTCGAAGCTCAGCGGGCCGTGTTCGATGACGTTGACACAGCGCCCGGCCACGCGGCGCAGCAGGGTGTGCAGGCGCGCGGCCAGCTCGCGCAGATCGAAGGGTTTGAGCAGGTAGTCGTCGGCGCCGGCCTGCAGCCCGTCGACCCGGTCGGTGACCGCATCGCGCGCGGTCAGGATCAGCACCGGCAGGCTGTGGCCCTGCTGGCGCAGGCGTTGCAGCAGCTTGAGGCCGTCTTCGTCGGGCAGCCCCAGGTCCAGCACCATCACGTCGAAATGCGCGGCCTGCAGCATCGCCCGCGCCGCACTGGCGCTGGCCACGCGGTCGACGGTCAGGCCCTGGGCACTCAGGCCGGCAATGATGCCGCTGGCGATCAGGTCATCGTCTTCACAGAGCAGTACGTGCATGGGGCGGGCTCGGTCGTTGGCAGAAAGGCCCAGTGGGCCACAGGCGGATTAACCGGGGATTATGCCGCGCCCAGGCGCTCACGTCGCCTGCGAGGCGACGGCTGCCCATCGGTTAACCCTGGGTTAATCCATGCCGGTCAGTCTTGCGGGCTTATCGCACTGCCAAGGCGTCGACATGCGCGTATTTCTGCTAGCCCTGCTGTGGCTGTTCAGTTCGCTGAGCCAGGCCCAGCCCTTCAACAACCCTTTTGCCCAGAGCGAATTCCTGCCCGTGGAAAAGGCCTTCGTGTTCAGCAGCGAGCGCCTGCCCTCGGGGCAGATGCGCCTGCACTGGCAGATCAGCGACGGCTACTACCTGTACCAGAAGCGTCTGAAGTTCGATGGCCTGGCCCCCGAGGCGGTACCACCATTGCCGCCGGCCCTGCCCCACAGCGACGAGTACTTCGGCGAAACCCAGGTGTACCGCGGCGAACTCGAGCTGCTGATACCGGCCAACGCCACCGGCCAGTTGCGCATGGGCTGGCAGGGCTGTGCCGACGCGGGGCTGTGCTACCCGCCCCAAACCAGCCCGGTCGACCTGGGCGGGCAGGCCGCAGGCGCCGAGCAGGCCAGCGACCAGGCCCTGGCCGGCAGCCTCGGCGAACACCCGCTGGCCTGGAGCCTGCTGGCCTTCTTCGGCCTGGGACTGCTGCTGGCCTTTACCCCCTGTTCGTTGCCGATGCTGCCGATCCTGGCCGGGCTGGTGATGGGCAACGGCGCCAGCACCCGCCGCGGGCTGGTGCTGGCAGGCGCCTACGTGCTGAGCATGGCGCTGGTGTATGCCGCCCTGGGCGTGGTCGCCGCACTGCTTGGCGCCAGCCTGCAGGCATGGCTGCAGCAGCCTTGGCTGCTGGGCAGCCTGGCCGCGCTGTTCGTGCTGCTGGCCCTGCCGATGTTCGGCGCCTTCGAGCTGCAGCTGCCCACCTTCGTGCGCGACCGCCTGGAGCGCGCAGGCCGCAACACCCGTGGCGGCAATCTGTATGGCGCGGTACTGCTGGGGGCCTTGTCGGGCCTGCTGATGGGGCCGTGCATGACCGCCCCGCTGGCCGGCGCGCTGCTGTACATCGCGCAGAGCGGCAATGCCGTGCATGGGGCGCTGGTGCTGTTCAGCCTGGGGCTGGGCATGGGCCTGCCGCTGTTGCTGCTGGTGACCGTGGGCAACCGCTACCTGCCACGTCCGGGGGCCTGGATGAACCGGGTCAAGGCGGTGTTCGGCTTCGTGTTCCTGGGCATGGCGCTGTACACCCTGCGCGCGGTGCTCGACCCTGCGCTGTGGCTGGGCCTGTGCGGGGCCTGGCTGATCGCGCTGGCCTGGGGCGCCTGGCCCGCGGTCCACACCCTGCGCGCCCTGCAACCGGCCGTGCTGCTGGCGGGCCTGTGGGGCGCCTTGCTGGTGGTGGGCGCGGCCGGTGGCGCGAGCAACCTGCTGCAGCCCCTGCAACCCTATGCCGGTGGCACCGGCAATGCCGTGGCTGCGCCCCACGCCGACGCCTTCACCACGGTGCGCACCCCGGCCGAGCTGCAGGCGCAGCTGGACGCCGCCAAGGCCCAGGGGCAGTGGGTGTTCCTGGATTACTACGCCGACTGGTGCGTGTCGTGCAAGGTCATGGAAAAACAGGTGTTCGCCCGCCCCGAAGTGCTCGCCGCGCTGGAAGGCGTGCGCCTGGTACGCCTGGACGTGACCGCCGATGCCCCGGCCAGCCAGCAGTTGCTGCAGCGCTACCAGGTGCCCGGCCCGCCGAGCATGCTGTGGATCGGCCCCGAGGGTGACGAGCGCCGGGCCAGGCGCATCACCGGTGAAGTCAACGCCGCCACCTTCCTGCAACACTGGACCGCCACCCGGAGCCAAGGCTGATGCTGACCGTTAACCTGGGCCCCCTGACCATCGCCCTCGACCACCTGCTGCTGCTCTGCGCCCTGGGCCTGGCCACGCTGGTGGGCTGGCGGGTGGCCAGGCGCGGCGGCGACAACCCCGAGGCCGCACTGTTTCGCCTGTTCCTGCTCGGCCTGCTGTGCGCCCGGCTGGGGTTCGTGGCGCGCTACTGGTCGATGTATGCCGAAGACCCGGTGCAGATCATCGACATCCGCGATGGCGGCTTTTTGCCCTGGGCCGGCCTGGTGGCGGTGCTGCTGGGGGCGGCCTGGTACGCCTGGCGCCAGGCGAGCCTGCGCCGGCCACTGGGCTGGGGCCTGTTCAGCGGCGCGCTGTTCTGGTTGCTGGCCAGCTGGGCCAGCCACCTCTACGAACAGGGCACGCAACTGCCGGACCTGGCCCTGCGCGATGCCCAGGGCCATTCGGTGGCGCTGCACAGCCACCGCGGCCGGCCGTTGGTGATCAACCTGTGGGCCACCTGGTGCCCGCCGTGCCGGCGCGAGATGCCGGTGCTGCAACAGGCCCAGCATGATTATCCGGACGTGACCTTCCTGTTCGTCAACCAGGGCGAAACCCCGCAGATCGTCACCAACTTCCTGGCCACCACCGGCCTGAACCTGTCCCATGTACTGTTCGATACCGGTGGCCAGCTGGCCCAGCAGGTCGGCTCCATGGCGCTGCCCACCACCCTGTTCTACGACGCCGAGGGGCGCCTGGTGGGCAGCCACCTGGGGGAGCTGTCCCGTGCCAGCCTGCGCCATGCCCTCGAATCCTTCGACCGCGATACCGCGCTCGCTCCCACCGTTCCAGCAAGGACGACACCATGAAAGTTTCCGCCATTACCCTCGCCCTGGGCATGTTCGCCACCCAACTGGCCGTCGCCGAAGAATTGCCCAAGGCCGTGCAGCAGATCGAGGCCAAGGGCGCCAAGGTCACCGGCAGCTTCGATGCGCCCAATGGCCTGAAAGGCTATGCCGCGCAGTTCCAGAACCGTGGCGTGGCCCTGTACCTGACCCCGGACGGCAAGCACGTGCTGGTTGGCAGCCTGTTCGACGAACAGGGCCAGGACCTGAGCGAGGCGCCGCTGGAGAAGCTGGTGTATGCACCCATGGCCAAGCAGGTGTGGGCCAAGCTCGACAAGACCGCGTGGATTGCCGATGGCAAGGCCGATGCACCGCGGGTGGTGTACCTGTTCAGCGACCCCAACTGCCCGTACTGCAACATGTTCTGGCAGCAGGCACGGCCGTGGGTGGACTCGGGCAAGGTGCAATTGCGCCACATCATGGTCGGCATCATCCGCGCCGACAGCCCGGCCAAGTCGGCCGCGTTGCTGGCCAGCGCCGACCCGCAGAAGGCCTTGCAGGCCCATGAAAGCGCGGGCAAGGCCAGCACCCTCAAGCCGCTGGCGAAGATTCCGGCGCAGGTGCAGGCCAAGCTGGATGCGAACCTGGCGCTGATGGAGGAGCTGGGATTGTCGGCTACGCCGGCGATCTTCTACCTGGATGACAAGGGGCAGTTGCAGACCCAGCAGGGTGCGCCGCGGCCAGAGATGTTGGGGAAGATACTGGGCAAGCGCTGAGACTCACCACGCCAACAGATATCTGAAGCCGGGCACCAGGGCTGGCGATGCAAATCCCACAGGCCATGGCCTGCAGGATCGGTGTTGTCAGCCTTGTTTGTTCGGCCGAAGATCGCAGTAGGGCCACCATGGGCCAGTCGACACCTTTGCAGCGCCCTCAGGATCGAGCGCCGCCCGCGCGGCGCATCGCGGGTCAAGCCCGCTCCCACATTTGCTGCAACGTGCCATGGCCTGCAGGATCGGTGTTGTCAGCCTTGTTTGTTCGGCCGAAGATCGCAGTAGGGCCATCATGGCCTTTGGGGGTTGGGGTGGCGCTACAGCATCACCAGCGTCAACACCACCAGCAACGGCAACAGCACCGCACACGACCACGCCATGTACCCGAAGAAGCTCGGCATCTTCACCCCGCGCTGCTCGGCTATCGCCTTGACCATGAAGTTCGGCGCGTTGCCAATGTAGGTCATCGCCCCCATGAACACCGAGCCCATGGAGATCGCCAGCAAGGTCTGCGGCATGCGCTCCATCAACACCTGCGCATCCCCAGCCGCCATGTTGAAGAACAACAAATAGGTCGGCGCATTGTCCAGGAAGCTCGACAAGGTCCCGCTCAACCAGAAGTACATGCTGTCGATCGGCTCGCCCTGCGCACCACTCACGCTCGCCACCAACCACGCCAACTGGCCGTCACTGCCGGCCCGCAATATCGCAATCACCGGGGCAATGGTGAGAAAGATGCCCGCAAACAACTTGGCCACCTCGACGATCGGCCCCCAGTCGAACTCGTTGGCAACCCGCAGGCCGCGCGGGGTGAACCACAACGACAGCAAGGCCAGTACCACCAGCAGGCCGTCACGCAACAGGTTCTGCACCTCGACCCGCGTGCCCATCAGCTCGACGCCAATCCCGGGTTTCCAGAGGCCCGACATCAATACCGCCAGCACCACGCCCGCCAACAGCAGGAAGTTGCGCTTGCCCAGCAGGCGCAACGGCGCATCCGGCGTCGGGTCTTCGGCCAGCATCTCGTTTTCGCGGCGATAGTAGTAGCGGTCTATCAGGTAGAACACGCCCAGCAACGGCACCGCCAGCAGCACCACCGGCAAGGCCATGTGCTGCAGGGTCCAGGCAAAGCTCACACCCTTGAGAAAACCCAGGAACAACGGCGGGTCGCCCAACGGGGTCAGGCCGCCGCCGACGTTGGCCACCAGAAAGATGAAGAACACCACCACGTGCGCGGTGTGCTTGCGGTTGTCGTTGGCACGCAGCAGCGGGCGGATCAGCAGCATCGCCGCCCCCGTGGTGCCCATCACCGAGGCCAGCACCGCCCCCAGCGCCAGCAACCGCGTGTTGAGCCACGGCGAGCCATGCAGGTTGCCCTCCACCACGATCCCGCCCGAAATGGTGAACAGCGCAAACAGCAGGATGATGAACGGCAGGTACTCGGCCAGCAGTACGTGCACGCCCAGCCCCAGGCTGGCGTGCCAGCCGAAGGCAAAGCAGAACGGCAGCGCGAACAGCAGCGTCCAGCCCAGGGTGATCTTGCCGAAATGGTGATGCCACAGCGGTGCGGCCACGATGGGCAGCAAGGCGATGCTCAGCAGGATGCCGGCAAACGGCACGCCCCACAGCAGGCCCATGCGCGCACCATCGACCTCGGCGGCGCTGGCGATGCCCGGCAGGCACAGCAACAAGAGGGCCGCCAGTAGCGACAGACAGGAACAACCACGAAACAAAGCAGGGAAAAGGCGCATCGATACCGACCGTGTGCAGATGAACAGCAGCGCGCCAGCCCGAAGGCTGGCGCGCATGAGCGAAGCATGGATGCTAAACCAAAATGCCCCGCTCGGCTGCCTACAACGCCTCCAGCGAAGCCATCAGGTCACTCAGCCGGTCGACCTTGTCGTCGCTCAGCACCGTGGCCTCGAGGCCCTCCACATAGATCGCCAGTTCCTCCACGCTGCTGCATTCGAACATGGCCCGCAGCGGCACGTTCAGTTGCAGCACCTTCTGCACCCGCGAAGCAATCTGGGTGGCCAGCAGCGAATGCCCGCCCAACTCGAAGAAGTTGTCGCGCACCCCCACCCGCTCGACCTTGAGCACATCGGCCCAGATGTCAGCCAGTTGCTGCTCCAGTTCACTGCGCGGCGCCAGATAGGCCTGGCTGTGCTGCTGGCCGAACTCGATGGCCGGCAGCGCCTTGCGGTCGAGCTTGCCGTTGGCGTTGCGCGGCAACTCGGCCAGCCACGCCCAGTGCAGCGGCACCATGTACTCCGGCAGTTCGGCGCGCAGGCGCTGGCGAACCTGTTCCAGCAATGGCGCCGTGTCGGCACGGCTGTCGGCCGCCACCAGGTAGCCGACCAGGTGCTTGCCGTTTGCACCCTCCTGCACGCCCACCGCCGCGTCACGCACCTGGACCTGTTCATGCAGGCGTGCCTCGATTTCGCCCAGTTCGATGCGGTAGCCGCGAATCTTCACCTGGTGATCGATGCGCCCCACGTACTCCAGCACCCCGTCGGCACGCCGGCGTGCCAGGTCGCCGGTGCGGTACAGGCGCTCGCCGGGGGCGCCGAACGGGTGCGGGATGAACGCCTGGGCCGTGCGCAGCGGGTCGCCCACGTAGCCGCGCCCTACCCCGGTGCCGGCCACGCACAGCTCGCCCACCGCGCCCAGCGGCACCAGCTCGTGATCTTCACCGAACAGGTACAGGCGGTTGTTGTCGGTCGGCGTGCCGATCGGCAGGTAGCTGCCCTGGGTGGAGGCCGCATCGACGCGGAAGAACGCCACGTCATCGGAGCACTCGGCCGGGCCGTAGGCATTCACCAGGCCGACCTGCGGGTAGCGCTCCAGCCACTGCCAGGCCAGCTCCGGCGGCATCGCCTCGCCGGTGGGCAGCATCCAGCGCAGGCCGCTCAGGTGCTGGCGCTCGTTGGCCAGCATGCCCTGGATCAGCGACGGCACGCTTTCGAGCACCGTGATGCCGGCGGCCTGCACATGCTCCAGCAGCCCTTGCGGATCGTGCGCGATGGCATTGGGCACGATCGCCACCTGCGCGCCGAACAGCGGCGCGGCAAGGAACTGCCACACCGAGATATCGAAGCTCTGCGAGGCGGTCTGCGCGATCACGTCCGCTTCGCCCAGTTGCAGGTACGGCACCTTGCTCAGCTGGTTGTTGAGCATGCCGCGCTGCTCGACCATCACGCCCTTGGGCAGGCCGGTGGAGCCGGAGGTGTAGATCACGTAGGCGAGGTTGTCCGGCGCGCTGTAGATGCCCGGGTTGGCTTCGCTGCCGTCGCCGGCCTGAATGTCCTCCCACACCAGCAGGCGCGGCCGCCCGGCACACCCCAGTTCGTCGAGCAGGGCCTGTGCCTGGGCCAGGCAGGCCCGGGTGCAGACGATCACCGGGGTGCAACTGAGCTCGACGATGCGTTGCAGACGCGCGCCGGGCAGTCCCGGGTCCAGCGGCAGGTAGCCGGCGCCGGCCTTGAAGCTGCCGACGATCATGCCCAGCAGCGCCAGCCCGCGCTCGGCCAGCAGTGCCACCGGCTGGTCGACCTGCACCCCGGCCGCCACCAGGGCATGCCCGAGGCGGTTGGCCTGGCAGTTCAGCTCGGCGTAGCTGCAGTGCTGTTCGAGGCAGCGTGCGACCACCCGATCGGGATGCGCCGCCACCCTCGCCTCGAACAACGCCGCGTAGCTCTGCTGCAGCGGATAGGCATGCTCGCTGCGGTTGCAGTCCTGCAGCAGGAAGCGCTGTTCCTGCTCGCCCAGTAGTGCCAGCTGCGCCACATCGCCGTGCAAGCCCTCCATCAGCGCCAGCAGCAGGCGCTTGAATTCGCCCAGCAGGCGTTCGACGGTGGCGCGGTCGAAGTAGCGCTGGTCGAACGACAGGTGCAGGCCCAGGTCGTCGCCGGGGTAGCACACCGCCGTGAGCGGGAAGTTGGTGTGGGTGCGGCCCGAGTCGGAGGTTGCATTCAGGCTCTGGGCGCGGTCCAGCACCGCCACTTCGACCGGGGCGTTCTCGAACACGAACAGGCTGTCGAACAGCGGCTGGCCCTTGGGCAGTTCGCTGCATTCCTGGATGTTGACCAGCGGCAGGTACTCGTACTCGCGCACCTCCATGTTGCGTTCCAGCAGGCCCTGCAGCCACTGGCGCACCGAACACCGCTCGCCGGGGGCCGGCAGGGTGACACGCAGTGCGATGCTGTTGATGAACAGGCCCACGGTGTGCTGCATCTGCGGCAGGCTGACCGGGCGCCCGGCCACGGTCACGCCGAACACCACGTCACGCTCGCCGCCGAAGCGGCTGAGCACCAGCGCCCAGGCCGCCTGGGCGAAGGTGTTGACGGTCAGCTGATGGGCCTGGGCCAGCTCGCGCAGGCGTACCCCGTCCTCCACCGCCAGGCGCGTGTAGCAGTCGCCCACCTGCATGCCGCCGTGATCGCCCGCGTGCTCGCGCAGCAGCGGGCGGTCGCTTGGAAGGTAGGTGGTGCGCTCGAAGCCCTGCAGGTTCTGCCGCCACCACTGGCGCGCCTCGTCCAGGCTCTGGTGCTGCAGCCAGCCGATGTAGTCGCGGTAGCGCGGCGGCGTCGCCAGCTGCGCCTCACGGCCCTCGCCCAGGGCCAGGTAGAGCTCGAAGAAGTCGTTCATCAGCAGCGAGCGGCACCAGGCATCGATGAGGATGTGGTGGTTGCTCATCATGAACCAGTACTGCGCCTGGCCCACGCGGATCAGGCGCAGGTGGAACGGCGCCTGCTGCAACAGCTCGAAACCGGCCTCGCGCTCCTGCTTGTGCAGGGCCTGCAGGCGTGCTTCGTGATCGGCCTGCGGGTCGGCGCTCCAGTCCTGATAGTCGATGGGCGTGGTGCCGGGCTTGTGAATGATCTGCAGCATGCCTTCGCCGGCATTCCAGCAGAACGAGGCGCGCAGGGCTTCGTGCCGCGCCACCACCGCCTGCCAGGCCTGGGCGAAGCGCTGCGGGTCGATCTCGCTGTTGATGCGGTAGCGGTCCTGCATGTAGTAGATGCCCGTGCCCGGTTCGAGCAGGGTGTGCAGCAGCATGCCCTCCTGCATCGGGGTCAGCGGGTACACGTCCTCGATCTGCGCGGCGGGCACCGGCAGGCTGTCGATCTGTGCCTGGGTCAGGCGCGCCAGCGGGAAGTCCGACGGCGTGAAGCTGCCGTTGGCGTCATCCAGGCAATGGACGATCAGGCTCGCCAGCTCGCCGAGGTAGGCGCGGGCCAGCTCTTCGATGGTCTGGGTGTCGAAGCGCTCGCGGCTGAAGGTCCAGCGCAGCTGCAACTGGCCGCCGTACACCTGGCCGTCGACGCTCAGCCAGTTGGGCAGCGGTGCGTCGAGGTCGTGGGCCAGGCCCGCGGGTTCGTCCACCGGCTGATACAGCGCCGCACTGCCGAACTGCTGGTCGAACTGGCCCAGGTAGTTGAAGGTGATGCGCGCCTGGGGCAGCGCGGCCATGGCTTCGCGGGTGGCGTCATCGGCCAGGTAGCGCAGTACCCCATACCCCAGGCCCTTGTGCGGCACGCTGCGCAGTTGCTCCTTGATCGCCTTGATCGAGGCCGCCTGCCCGGCGGCCTCCTCGATGTTCAGCGGGCTCAGGCGCAGCGGGTAGGCGCTGGTGAACCAGCCGACGCTGCGGCTCAGGTCGATCTCGTCGAACAGGGTCTCGCGGCCATGCCCTTCGAGCTGCACCAGCACCGAGGTATCGCCGCTCCAGCGGCACAGCACCCGGGCCAGCGCGGTCAGCAACAGGTCGTTGACCTGGGTGCGGTAGGCCGCGGGGGCCTGCTGCAGCAACTGGCGCGTCTGCCCCTGGCTCAGTTGCACGCTGACGGTGTGCGCCTGGCGGTGCAGATTGGCACCCTGGGGGTGGTCGCACGGCAGCTCGCGGGTGGCGGCACTGAGCTGCGCCTGCCACCAGTGCTGCTCGTCACGCAGCGAGTCGCTGCCGGCATAGGTGGCCAGGCGTGCGGCCCAGTGGCTCATCGCGCTGGTCTTGGCTGCCAGCGGCTGGCCACGGTACAGCGCCTGCAGGTCTTCGAGCAGCACGCGCCACGACACGCCATCCACCACCAGGTGATGGATCGCCAGCAGCAGGCGCTGGGCGCCCTGCCCGTCCTCCACCAGCAGCGCACGCAGCAGCGGGCCGTCGGCGAGGTCGAGGCTGCGCTGCACATCGCTGTACAGGGCCTGGCAATCCTGCAGATCGGCCACCGAGGCCTGCCACAGCAGTGCGCGCGTATCGGCCGGGGCGTAGCTGGCGCGGCCCTCGCAAAAGCGCAGGCGCAGTGCATCGTGATGCGCCACCAGCGCCTGCAGGGCCTGTTCCAGCGCTTCGCCGGCCAGGCGTTCGGCAGGCGCCAGCAGCACGGCCTGGTTCCAGTGCTGCGGTTGCACCACGTCGCTGTCGAAGAACCAGTGCTGGATCGGCGTGAGCGCTGCGGCGCCGCTGAGCGGGCCCTGTTCGATCAGCGTGGCCTGGCTGCGGCTGACCACCGTGGCCAGGGTCTGCACGGTCTGCTGCTGGAACAGGTCGCGGGCGCTGAAGTGCAGGCCCAGCTGGCGGGCGCGGCTGACCACCTGGATCGACAGGATCGAGTCGCCGCCCAGTTCGAAGAAGTTGTCCTGCAGGCCCACGCGCTCGACGTTGAGCACATCGCGCCAGATCGCGGCCAGTTGCTGCTCCACCTCGCTGCGTGGCGCCTCGTAGTGCTCGCGGCCCTGCTCCCTGTCCGGCAGCGGCAGTGCGTGACGGTCGAGCTTGCCGTTGCCGGTCAGCGGCATCTGATCCAGCAGTACCAGGTGGGCGGGCACCATGTAGTCGGGCAGGTTCACCCGCAGTTGCGCCTTGAGGCTGTCGCGCAGCGCCGCCTGCTGTTCGGCGCCGGCCTGTGCCTGCTCGCACACCAGGTAGGCAGCCAGTTGCTTGCCGCCGGGCATGTCCAGCGCCAGCACCACGGCCTCGCGCACGTCGGCATGTTCCAGCAGGCGGCTTTCGATCTCACCCAGTTCGATACGGAAGCCGCGGATCTTCACCTGATGGTCGATACGCCCCATGTACTCCACCAGCCCGTCGGCGCGCTGGCGCACCAGGTCGCCGGTGCGGTACAGGCGCCCGCCCCGCTGGCTGAAAGGGTCGGCGACGAAGCGTTCGGCGCTCAGCCCAGGTCGATCATGGTAGCCCTGGGCCAGGCCTGCGCCACCGATGTACAGCTCGCCAATGGCGCCCTGCGGCAGCAGCGCCAGGTCGGCATCGAGGATGTACGCCACGCGGGCGCCGATCACCCGGCCGATCGGCACACTGCCGGCGCCCGCTTCAAGGGCCGGTGGTGCCAGGCAGGCCAGCGGCATCACCACGGTTTCGGTGGGGCCGTAGGCATTGAAGAACTGCGCCGGCTTGAACGCCTCGCGAATGCGTTGCAGGTGCTCGCCGGTCAGGGCTTCGCCGCCGGTGATGCACAGACGCACCGGCAGCTGTTCGTCGCGGCTGGCCAGCCATTGCGCCAGCTGGCTGCCGTAGCTCGGCGTGAATCCCAGCACGCTGACCTGCTGCTGGCGGATCAGCGTGCAGATTTCCTCGGCGCCCCACTGCCCCTGGGCGCGCAGCACCACCCGTGCGCCGCTGAGCAATGGCACCAGCAGGCGCTCGGTGGCCGCGTCGAAGTTGATCGAATAGAAGTGCAGCTCGCAGTCGTCGCTGCGCATGCCGAACGCCTCGATCACCGCCAGGCAGTGCATGGCGATCTCGCCATGGCTGACCACCACGCCCTTGGGCTTGCCGGTGGAGCCGGAGGTGTAGATCAGGTAGGCCTGGTGACCCGGCAGGCTGAGTGACGGCAAGGCCTCGGCGCTGTAGCCGTGCAGCGCCGCCGCGTCGTCGTCCAGGCACCAGCGGGCCACGCCGGGCGGCAGCTCGCCCAGCCTGTCGAACAGCGCGCGCTGGCCCAGCAGCAGGCCGATGCCGCTGTCCTGGATCATGTACTGCAGGCGTTCGAGGGGGTATTCCGGGTCCAGCGGCACGTAGGCGCCGCCGGCCTTGAGGATCGCCAGCAGGCCGATCACCAGCTGCGCCGAACGCTCCAGCGCCAGGCCCACCCGCACCTGCGGGCCCACGCCACGTTCGCGCAGCACCCGCGCCAGGCGGTTGGCCCGGGCATCGAGCTGGGCGTAGCTCAGGTGTTCGCCGGCAAAGGTCAGTGCCAGTGCATCCGGGGTGCGCTGGGCCTGTGCACTGAACAGGTCATGCACGGTGCGGTTCAGGCCCGGCGCTGCGGGGTCGCCGGCCAGGTTGTCGAACAGGGCCTGGCGCTCGCCCTGGCCCAGCAGCGGCAGTTCGCACAGGCGTTGCTGCGGGTCGGCCAGCAAGGCGTCGAGCAACCGCTGCCAGTGCGCCGCCATGCGCGCGATGCGCGGCGCGTCGAACAGGTCGCAACTGTAGGTCAGGCAGCAGCCCAGGCGACGGTCGAGGTCGGTGACTTCCAGGTTGAGGTCGAACTTGGTCGCCCGGGCGTCGTTGACCAGGTACTCCACCTGCATGCCGGCCAGTTGGCGGCTCTGCTGGAATTCCCAGCGCTGCACGTTGCACATCACCTGGAACAGCGGGTTGTAGGCGGCGCTGCGCGGTGGCTGCAAGGCTTCGACCAGGTGGTCGAACGGCAGGTCCTGGTGCGACTGGCCGTCGATCACGGTCTGGCGCACCTGCTCGATCAGGTCGGCCACGCGCATCTGCCCGTCCAGCTGGCAACGCAGCACCTGGGTGTTGAGGAAGGCGCCGATCAACCCCTCGCTTTCCGGGCGGATGCGGTTGGCCACCGGTGCGCCGATGCGCAGGTCGGTCTGCCCGCTGTAGCGGTACAGCAGCAGCGCCAGGGTGGCGGTCATGGTCATGAACAGGGTCAGGCCATGCTCGGCATTGAAGGCGCGCACCCTGGCGGCCAGCTCATCGCTCAGGTCGAAGCGGTACAGCTCGCCGCGGTGGCTCTGCACCGCCGGGCGCGGGCGATCGGCGGGCAATTCCAGCACCGGGTGTTCATCGCCCAGCTGTGCGCGCCAGTAGTCCAGCTGGCGCTGGCGCTCGCCGGCCTCCAGCCACTGGCGCTGCCACACGCTGTAGTCCAGGTACTGCACCGGCAGCGGTTCGAGCGGCGAATCGCGGTCGTCCAGAAACGCTTCGTACAGCTCGCCCAGCTCGCGGGCAAAGATGTCCATGGCCCAGCCTTCGGTGACGATGTGGTGCAGGGTGAGCACGAAGTAGTGCTCCTGCTCGCCGGCCTTGACCAGGCAGGCACGCAGCAGCGGGCCGGTCTCCAGGTCGAACGGCTGGTGCGCCTGCTCGTCGGCCAGGGCCTGCAGGCGCTGCTGGCGCTGCACCTGGTCGTGGGCCGAAAAATCCAGCCAGTTCATCACCAGCCCGGTGTCGGGCGAAACGGCCTGGTACGGTACGCCATCGATGCTCGGGAAGGTGGTGCGCAAGGTCTCGTGGCGCACGATCAGCGCCTGCAGGGCCTGTTCGAAGCGGCTGACGTCCAGCACCCCGCGCAGGCGTGCCATGCCGCCGACGTTGTAGGCCGGGCTGTCCGGCTCCATCTGCCAGAGGAACCACATGCGCTGCTGCGAGTACGACAGCGGCACCGGCTGGCTGCGGTCGATGCGCGTTATTTCGCCTTGCAGGTTGTGCTGCCCGGCCAGTTGCAGGGCCTCGATGCGCGCGGCGAAGGCGCCCAGCGCGCTGGCTTCGAACAGGGTGCGCAGTGGCAGTTCGACGTCGCAGGCCTGGCGCGTGCGGGCGATGATCTGGGTGGCCAGCAGCGAGTGCCCGCCGAGGGCGAAGAAGTCATCGTCCAGGCCGACCCGCGCCAGGCCCAGCACATCGCACCAGATGGCGGCGATCTGCTGTTGCAGCGGCGTGACCGGGGCAACATGCACGCGCTGCTGCCAGCTCGGCTCGGGCAGCGCCTTGCGGTCGAGCTTGCCGCTGGGGCCCAGCGGCATCTGCGCCAGGTGCACCAGTTGCGCGGGCACCATGTAGGGCGGCAATTGCGCCGCCAGTGCGCTCAGCAATGCTTCGCCGCAGTCGTGCGCGTGGGTGTAGTAGCCGACCAGTTGCGGGCCGGCCGCCGTGTCGCGTACCAGCACCACGGCCTGCTCCACGCCCGGCTGGGCCAGCAGGCAGGCCTGCACCTCTTCGGGCTCTACACGAAAACCGCGCAGTTTGACCTGCTGGTCGATACGCCCCAGGTATTCCAGTGCCCCCAGGTCGGTCAGCCAACGCGCACGGTCGCCGCTGCGGTACAGGCGCTGGCCGTCGGCGCCAGGCACGAAGCGTTCGGCGGTGAGGCCCGGCCGGCCCAGGTAGCCACGGGCCAGGCCCGCACCGCCCAGGCACAGCTCACCGGGCACCCCCACAGGCGAAAGCGCCAGCTCCTCATCGAGCACCTGGCACTGCACGTTGGCCAGGGGCCGGCCGATGGGCGAGCGCAGGCCGTCTTCACGGCGGCAGTGCCAGTGGGTGACGTTGATCGCGGTTTCGGTCGGCCCATAGCGGTTGTGCAGTGCCACGTGCGGCAGTACCTGCAGCACACGGTCGCGCAGCGCCGCCGGCAACCCCTCGCCGCCGGAGAACACCCGGCGCAGGCTGGTACAGGCGGCCGCCAGGGGCTCCTGCACGAACACCTGCAACAGCGGCGGCACGAAGTGCAGCGTGGTCACGCCATGCTGCTGCACCAGTTCGGCGATGCGCTGCGGGTCGCGGTGCTCGCCGGGGCCGGCCAGCACCAGCGTGCAGCCCTGGGCCAGCGGCCAGAAGCATTCCCACACCGACACGTCGAAGCTGATCGGGGCTTTTTGCAGCAGCACGTCGTGTTCGTCCAGCGCATAGGTGGCCTGCATCCAGTGCAGGCGCTCGGCCAGGGCCGCATGGGTGTTGCCCACGCCCTTGGGCTGGCCGGTGGAGCCGGAGGTGTAGATCACGTAGGCCAGGTTGTCACCGTGCAGGTGCAGGCCCGGCGCCTGGCTGGGCCAGTTGTCCAGGTGCAGGGTGTCCATGGCGATGGTACTCACGCCCTCGACCTGGGGCAGGCGTTCGAGCACCTCGCTGTGGCTGAGCAGCAGGCTTGCGCCGCAGTCGGCGAGCATGTAGGCCAGGCGCTCGGCCGGGTAGTCGACGTCCAGCGGCACGTAGGCACCACCGGCCTTGAGAATCGCCAGCAGGCCCACCAGCAGCTGCGGCGAACGCTCGGCGGCAATCGCCACGCACACGTCCGGGCCCACGCCCTTGTCGCGCAGGTAATGGGCCAGGCGGTTGGCCTGGGTGTGCAGGCTCGCGTAGTCCAGGCTGCCGCCGGCCCATACCAGCGCGGTGCGCTGCGGGGTGCTGCGCGCCTGTTCGTTGAGTTGCTCCACCAGCCACTGGCCGGGGGCCGCTGCCGGGGCCTGGCCCCAGTCGAGCAGTTGGGCGCGGCCCGGAGCGTCGAGCAGGTTCAGCTCGGCCAGCGGCAGCTGCGGCGCGCTGCTCACCTGCTGCAGCAGGCTGACCAGTTGCGCGGCCAGGCGCTCGATGCTGGCAGCGTCGAACAGCTCGTCGGCATAGTCGAAGGAAAGGCTGATGCGGCCCTGGTGGTCTTCTTCGCTGTGCAGTTGCAGGTCGAACTTGGCCTCGCGGCTGTGCCACGCCAGTTCGTCGGCCAACAGCCCCGGCAGGCGGCGCAAGGCGCCGAGGTCGCGCTGCTGGTGGTTGAACATGACCTGGAACAGGCCCTGCTCGCGGGCCTCGGGGAAGGCTTCGACCAACTGCTCGAACGGCAGGTCCTGGTTGGCCTGGGCTTCAAGGGTGCGCTGGCGCACCTGGGCCAGCAAGGCACTGAAGGGCTGGCGCGGGTCAAGCTCGGCACGCAGCACCTGGGGGTTGATGAAGAAGCCGACCAGGCCCTGGGTTTCCAGGCGCGGGCGGTTGGCATTGGGCACGCCGACACGGATGTCGCGCTGGCCGCTGTAGCGGTGCAGAAGGGTTTGCCAGGCCGCCAGCAACAGCATGAACAGGCTGGCATCGTGGGCCTGGGCCACCTGGCGCAGTGCAGTGCCCAGCGCCGGCTCAAGACGCAGGCTCAGGCGCGTGGCGCTGTTGCGCTGCTGCACCGAGCGCGGGTGATCGGTGGGCAGGTCGAGCACCGGCTGCGCATCGCCGAGCAAGGCCTTCCAGTAGGCGAGCTGGCGGGTACTTGCCCCCTGGGCCAGCCACTGGCGCTGCCAGCTGGCATAGTCGGCGTAATGCACCGGCAATGCATTCAGTCGCGCCTGCTGGCCCTGGCAGGCGGCGGCATACAGGCGCGCGAATTCGCCCAGCAGAATGTTCATCGACCAGCCATCGGCGATGATGTGGTGCAGGGTCACCCACAGCTGATGGGTTTCGTTGTCCTGGCGTACCAGGGTGACCCGCAGCAGCGGCCCGCGCTCCAGGTCGAAGGGTTGGCGCGCCTCGTCTTCGCGCAACTGCTGAACGCGGGCCGGGGTTTCGTGCCCCAGGTCCAGGCTGTGCACCTGCAACGCCAGGTTCGCCAGCACGCGCTGCACCGGTTGCCCGTGGTGGTCGGCAAACACCGTGCGCAGCGCTTCATGGCGGGCCACCAGCGCCTGGAAGCTGCTGCGCAGCGCAGCCTCGTCCAGTTCGCCGCGCAGGCGCAGGCCACCCGGGATGTTGTAGGCCGCACTGCCAGGCTCCAGTTGCCACAGCAGCCACAGCCGGGCCTGAGCCAGCGACTGCGGCAGCGCCTCTTCCCGGGGCAATTGCGCGATGGCGCCCTGGGCCACCCCGCCGTCGATGTGCAGGCGGGCCACCTGGGCAGTGAAGCCTGCCAGGGTCGGCGCTTCGAACAGCAGGCTCAGGCTCAGTTCCAGCCCAAGCTCGTCACGCAGGCGCGCCGTGAGCTGGGTGGCGGCGATGGAGTTGCCGCCGAGCAGGAAGAAGTGATCGTCGTCGCCCACCTCGGCCACGTTCAGTTGCTCGCACCACAGCCGCGCGATCAGCGCCTGCAACCCGTCGCCGCTCGGCGCCGCGTGGCGTGCGGCAGGCGCCTGGGCCTCCGGGAAGCGGGCGTAGCAGTCCAGGCTGTCATCGTGCAGGCGCAGGCGGCAGGCCGAACGCTGCAACTTGCCGCTGGAGGTCTTGGGCAACGCACCGGGGTTGAGCAGCAGCACCACCGCCGGTGCCTGCTGGCAGGCATCGGCGATGACCTGGCGCAGGGTGCGGATCAGGTTCGCCGGCTCGATGACCTTCTGCACGTTGCGGCTGATCTCCACCGCGATGCCGATGCCCTCCTCGCCCTGGTCGTCGACGGCGAACACCGCCACGCGGCCCTTGCGCAGCACGTCGACCTCGCGCTCCAGGGTCTTTTCCAGGTCCTGCGGGTAGAGGTTGTGCCCGCGCACGATGAGCATGTCCTTCAGGCGCCCGGTGACGAACAGTTCGCCGTCACGCATGAAGCCCAGGTCGCCGGTGCGCAGCCAGGTGCGCCCGCCGTGCTCGACGAAGGTCTTTGCGCTGGCCTCGGGGTTGCGCCAGTAACCGTGGGCGATGCTCGGGCCGGCGGCCCAGATCTCGCCCACCTGGTTGTCGCCCAGCACGGCCAGGGTGTGCGGTTCGACGACCTGCACCGCGTGCAGCGGCTGGCTGAAGCCGCAGCTCATCTGCACGCTGCCCTCGCCTGCTTCGGCGCGGTTGTGCGCCAGTGCCGCGCTGTCCAGCGCCAGCGCGGGGATACCGCCGCCGCGCACGCTGCCACTGACGAACAGGGTGGCTTCGGCCAGGCCGTAGCTGGCGAAGAAACTCGAGGGCACGAAACCGCACGCGGCGAATTTTTCGGCAAAGCTGTCGAGGCTGTCCTGGCGGATCGGCTCGGAGCCCGAATAGGCCACGCGCCAGCAGCTCAGGTCGAGGCTGGCCAGCGCCGCACTGCTGACGCGCTCGTTGCACAGGCGGTAGGCGAAGTCCGGCCCGCCGCTGATGGTGCCGCGGTAATCGCTGATCGCCTGCAGCCAGCGCTGCGGCCGCGCCAGGAAGTACGCCGGGGCCATCAGCACGCAGGGCACGCCGCTGAAGATCGGTTGCAGCAGGCCGCCGATCAGGCCCATGTCGTGGTACAGCGGCAGCCAGCTGACGATCACATCGTCGGGGTTCACGTCGATGCCGAAGCCGTGGCGGATCAGCACTTCGTTGGCCACCAGGTTGCCGTGGCTGACCTGCACGCCCTTGGGCAGCGCGGTGGAGCCGGAGGTGTACTGCAGAAAGGCGATGTCGTCCGGCTTGAGCGACGGGGCCTGCCACTGCTCGCCCAGGCCGGCGTCAAGGTGATCGACGCTGAGCAGCTGCGGCGCATCCTCGCCCTTGAGTGCATCCAGGGCCAGCAGGCTGTTGTGCAGGTTGTCGACGGTCAGCAGCAGGCGCGGCTGGGCGTCCTCGATGATCGACAGCAGGCGGGCCTGGTGGTGGGTGCGCGAGGATTCCGGCGGATAGGCCGGCACGGCGATCACCCCGGCATACAGGCAGCCGAAGAACGCGGCGACGTAGTCCGGGCCACTGGGGAACAGCAGGATCGCGCGGTCGCCCGGCACCGCACGCGCCTGCAATGCGGCGGCGATGCTGCATGCACGCAGGTGCAGGTCACGGTAGCTGAGCACGGCCTGGTCGCGGGCGTCTTCGGCGAGAAAGCGCAAGGCCACCCGCTCAGGGGTCAGCGCAGCACGCTGGGTGAGGGCCTGGACCAGCGTAACCGGGAGTTCGAAGGCGTCCGTCATGGAAAGTTCCTGCCAGTGTCTGTACGTGAAAATCGGCATCGCGGGGCGCAGGGAGCCGGGTGTTCGGGCACCGGCACACGCCCTTCAGGGGCCGAGGATGTACACAGGGGAACGGATGAACGGGTGAAATAATTAGGCGCCACTGTGGCGCGGCGACAGGTGATTTTCGAAGCGGATCACGGGGTAGTGCTTAGAACCAAAAAACAGCTTGAAGTATTACTTTTCGCATTTGACAATAATTATCATTAAGAATAGCTTGTCGCACGTCGTAGGAAGCATCTCCTCGCGGAGTGCTTCGCTTCCCTCTTCGAGAACAAGGTGAAATTTCCATGGCGGAACAACTGTCCACAAGTAAGTGCGATTCACCGTTACTCCAAGCGTTCGTCGACAATCGCAGCATTCTGGTGAAAATTGCCGCCCGGATCACCGGGTGTCGCTCACGCGCCGAGGATGTCGTGCAGGACGCTTTCTTCCGGCTCAGTGCAGCCCCGCAGATCACCTCGTCGTTCAAGGCGCAGTTGAGCTACCTGTTCCAGATCGTGCGCAACCTGGCCATCGACCATTACCGCAAGCAGGCGATGGAGCTGAAGTATTCCGGCAGCGAAGAGGAAGGTCTGAATGTGGTCATCCATGGTGCCTCGCCCGAAGCCACGCACATCAATTTCGCGACGCTTGAGCACATTGCCGATGCGCTGAGCGAGCTGCCGCAGCGCACCCGCTATGCGTTCGAGATGTACCGCCTGCATGGCGTGCCGCAGAAGGACATCGCCAAGGAGCTGGGCGTGTCGCCGACCCTGGTGAACTTCATGATTCGCGATGCGCTGGTGCATTGCCGCAAGGTGTCGCTGGCGCGGGGTGAGGTGGCCTGAAGGGGCCACCCTGCGCCGCTGCTGCCCTGTAGGAGCCGGCGTTGCCGGCGATCCGCCCTCCAGGCCAGATGCCGGGTGTCCGGCAGCACGAGCGCCTTGTGCTGGTTCGCCGGCAACGCCGGCGCCTACAGGATCGGGTGCCGGCCTACACCAGCCTGCAGCGCTCGAAGAAGCGCTCGCGCCCCAGGATCATCAGCGCCGCACGCTTGTGCGGGAAGTCGAATTCCTTCTCGCAGTGAAAGCACTGGTCGTGCATGTAGCCGATCATCTTGGCATTGTCGGCCCGAGGCTCGGCCACCACGCGCTGGGTGCGCGGGTCGTCCAGGAACAGGTAGTGCACCAGCGCCGACAGCCAGCTGGCCACCTTGTGCGGCCCGCGGTGCGTCTGCTCCCCTACCAGCATGTGAATGCCACGGTCGTAGTCGTCGGCCGCATAGAACGGTGCAATCCGGTCCTCCTTGGCCCAGTAGGCTTCGAAGTAGGCAAACGGCTGGTCGTCGAAGCAGCCGATCAGGGTCAGTGTGTGCGGGTCGGCCTCAAGCTTGCTCAGGTAGTCGCGGTGCTGTTCGAGGCTGCCGCCCTCCTGCCAGAAGCTCAGCACCCGCGGGTTGTTCTGCCAACGGTTGAAGCGCTCCAGGTCGTGGTCGATTTCCAGGGTCCGCAACGAGATCCAGGCCCCCAGCCGCGCATCGAAGCGCCGATACACTTCCCCCCGCGGCTTGGGCGCACGGCGCGGATGACGCTTGCCGGCACTGATCTGCATCTGCTGCGGGTACACGCCCGACAGCGATTCGCCCAGCCACGGTTGCGGCAACTGCCAGAACAGCGTGCGTTCGCAGCGGTAGCGCCCCGCCTGTTCGTCGGCCACCAGCAGGCCGCTGGCCAGTGCCGCCTCGGGCACCTGCGCCAGATGCCAGCACAGGCGCTGACACCCCGGATCGCGGGAAAACAGCCAGTAGCACGCGGCCCACAACGCCTGCTGTGGGCGCTCGGGGCAGGTGTATTGCAGGTGCACGTCAAGGTCATCACCGCGCTCCAGACGCAGGCGCACCAATGGCGTGTCTTCGAGCACCAGGCTCAGGTGGCAGTCGGTTTCATCGGCGCTGAGGCTGCGCCAGCGCGGCAGGGACAACGCGCAGGTTGCGGTATCGGAAGGCATGGTCTTGGGCTCACGAAGTGGAAGAGACAATCTCACTGCAGTTGACGTGAAAACCGTGGGCGAATTTAGGGCGAATGGGCCGCGCTGACACCGATCTGGTAAGGCCCGAAGATGTCCTGCAACTGACCGTTCTCGTGCAGTTGCTGCAACAGACGGGCAAAGGCCTCGCCACTGATCGGTGCCTGGGGACGCAGCAGTGCGTAATGGTGATAGGTCTGGTCGGTACGCTCGGAGGCCAGGAACTGGCCTCGGTAATCCTCGTGGCGCGCCAGAAAGTCGTACAGGTACGAACGGGTCACCAAGGCCACGTCGGCGCGGTCGCGCTGCACCATCATCAGGTTGCTGTCGTGGGAATAGGTCAGGGTGGCGCCGAATGTTTGCTGCAGGTACCTGGCGTCGGCATTGAAACCGGCGAAGGCGTAGTGATAGCCGCTGTACAACGCCAGGCGCTTGCCCTGCAGGCTGTCGAAGTAGCCCTGGCCGCGGCCTTCGATATTGTGCGTGACGAAGACTTCGGCATCTTCGAGGCCGAGATCGACCTTGACGAAGTCGATGCCTTTCCAGCCCCAGTCAGGGTTTTCGAAGATCGCCATGTCGATGCGACCCTCGTTGAAGTCGCGAAAGCGTCGCGGTATGGAGGTGGGCACCAGCGTGAAATGGTAGGTGTCCTGAAGCGCGTTCAAGGCCTGGATCAACTGCGCCAGCAGGCCGCTGCCGGTATCGCGTTCGGGATTGACGGTGTACGGCGGAAAGTGCGCTGCGCCGATCCTGATCTGCTCCTGGGCACACACCGGTGTGGTCAGCCACGCCACCGCGAGCATCGACAGGGAGAGCACGACCTGTGGCAGTGACGCTGAACTCAAGGCAACACACTCTTTACGGGTTCGCGCCTAAACTAGGCGTTTTCCTACGCTTGCACAACTGGCAGAACCATCAGGCAAATGGCCACGGGATACCGCACAGGCCACAGATTGGCTACGCTCAGGCGAGTATCTGTCAAGGAGCCTGCCATGGGCCACTGGTTGGTGATCGACCTGGAAGCTACCACCGACGAGGGTGGCTGGCCGATCGAAGACATGGAAATCATCGAGATCGGCGCCAGCCTGGTCAACCGCGAAGGCCGCGAGGTGGACCACTTCCAGCGCTTCGTCAAACCCCGGCGGCGCCCGCTGCTGACGCCCTTTTGCCGTGAGCTGACGCATATCGCCCAGGCGGACATCGACGCCGCCGCCTCCTTTGCCAAGGTGTGGGACGGGTTCGAGCACTGGCTGCAGCATCAGCAGGCGCACCTGCAGGGCTGGGTCAGCTGGGGCGACTACGATCGCCGCCAGCTGCTGCAGGAATGGCAGGTGCACCAGGTGCACAGCCTGCTGGCCGACACCTGCCACCTCAACCTCAAGCAGCGCTTCGCCAAGGCCCGCCACCTGAAACGCCCGCCCGGGCTCAAGGGCGCGCTGGCCCTGGCCGGGCTGCAGTTTGTCGGGCAGCAGCACCGCGCCCTGGAAGATGCGCGCAATACCGCACGCCTGCTGCCGCTGAGCCTGCCGGCCCAGGGCGCCTGAAAGCGGATGACGCCACCGGGAGGCTTGGGCATACTGGCCAGCCCTTTTTTGCCCCTTTCAGGAGTCGCCCATGTTTAAGGTCAACGAGTACTTTGATGGCACGGTCAAGTCGATCGCCTTCACCAGCGCCGAAGGCCCGGCCACTGTCGGCGTGATGGCCCCGGGCGAGTACGAGTTCGGTACGGCCAAGCGCGAGATCATGCACGTGGTGTCCGGCGCCCTGATCGTCAAGCTGCCGGGCAGCGACAACTGGGAAACCTTTACCGCCGGCAGCCAGTTCAATGTGCCGGCCGACAGCAAGTTCCAGCTGCAGGTGAAGGTCGATACCGCCTACCTGTGCGAATACCGCGACTGATTCAAAGGCTTCGCCGGCAAGGCCGGCTCCTGCAGGGGACTGCGGTCGTTGCAGGAGCCGGCCTTGCCGGCGAAGCGGCCATCAGCGTAAAAACGCCACGATGCTGTCCGCCGCCGCCCCCAGGTGGTGCGCATGGCTGAACCCCGAGGCCTTCAGCGGCTTCAAGTCATGATCCCCTGCCACCAGCCAGCACAGCTCGATGGCTGACGACAGTGCATACCCCTCCACCGTCTCGCGATTGCCCAGCGCATCACGCTCGCCCTGCACGATCAGGGTTGGCGTCTTCAGTTCGGCCAGGTGCGCCACCCGCGGCTTCTCGGGCTTGCCTGCGGCATAGAACGGATACCCCAGGCACACCAGCGCATCCACCCCCAGTTCGTCCGCCACCAGGCTGGCCATGCGCCCGCCCATGGACTTGCCGCCGATCACCAGCGGCCCAGCGACCAATGGTCGCACCTGGGCCACCACTTCGCGCCAGCAGTCGAGCAGGCGGGCCTGGGGGTTTGGCGGCCTTCTGCCACCATCGAGCCGGCGCTGAGCCATGTAGGGAAACTCGAAGCGCAGTACCGCCAGCCCTTGCGCGGCAAGCCTCTGCGCCATGTCGGTCATGAACGCGCTGTCCATGGGTGCGCCCGCGCCGTGGGCCAGGATCAGGCACCCCAGGGGCGACGCATCTGCCTGATTTTGCGGGGCATCGTACAACCAGCCGCGTTGTTCGACCCACTGCGCCCATTGATCCCCGTCAATACCGGCCACTTGCCCATTACTCATGCTTGCCTCGCTGTTTAGCCTGCCTATAACCGTGGATGGGAACCCATACATGAACACAACCAGCAGTACCGCCTACAACTACCAGGTGGTCCGCCAATTCGCCATTATGACGGTGGTGTGGGGAATCGTCGGGATGGGGCTCGGCGTTTTTCTCGCCGCGCAGCTCGTCTGGCCTTCACTCAACTTCGACCTCCCGTGGACCAGCTTCGGGCGCCTGCGCCCCTTGCACACCAACGCGGTGATCTTCGCCTTCGGAGGCTGTGCACTGTTCGCCGCCTCCTACTACTCGGTACAGCGTACCTGCCAGACCGTGCTGTTCTCGCCACGCCTTGCCGCCTTTACCTTCTGGGGCTGGCAACTGGTGATCGTGCTCGCGGCCGTCAGCCTGCCGCTGGGTTATACCAGCTCCAAGGAATACGCCGAACTGGAATGGCCGATCGACATCCTGATCACCATCGTCTGGGTGGCCTACGCCGTGGTGTTCTTCGGCACCCTGATGAAGCGCACCACCAAGCACATCTACGTGGGCAACTGGTTCTTCGGTGCGTTCATCATCACCGTGGCGATCCTGCATATCGTCAACAACCTGGAAATCCCGGTCAGCCTGACCAAGTCGTACTCGCTGTACGGCGGCGCCACCGACGCGATGGTGCAATGGTGGTACGGCCACAACGCCGTAGGCTTCTTCCTGACCGCAGGCTTCCTGGGCATGATGTACTACTTCGTGCCCAAGCAGGCCGAGCGCCCGGTGTACTCGTATCGCCTGTCGATCGTGCACTTCTGGGCCCTGATCACCCTGTACATCTGGGCCGGCCCGCACCACCTGCACTACACCGCCCTGCCCGACTGGGCGCAGTCGCTGGGCATGGTGATGTCGCTGATCCTGCTGGCGCCCAGCTGGGGCGGCATGATCAACGGCATGATGACCCTCTCGGGCGCCTGGCATAAGCTGCGCAGCGACCCGATCCTGCGCTTTCTGGTGGTGTCGCTGGCGTTCTACGGCATGTCGACCTTCGAAGGCCCGATGATGGCGATCAAGACCGTCAACGCCCTGTCGCACTACACCGACTGGACCATCGGCCACGTACACGCCGGCGCCCTTGGCTGGGTAGCGATGATCTCGATCGGCGCGCTGTACCACATGATCCCGAAAGTGTTCGGCCGCGAGCAGATGTACAGCCTGGGCCTGATCAACGCGCACTTCTGGCTGGCGACCATCGGCACCGTGCTGTACATCGCCTCGATGTGGGTCAACGGCATCGCCCAGGGCCTGATGTGGCGTGCAGTCAACGCCGACGGCACCCTGACCTACTCCTTCGTCGAAACCCTGGTGGCCAGCCACCCTGGCTTCATCGTGCGGTTCGTGGGCGGTGCGATCTTCCTCACCGGCATGTTCCTGATGGCCTGGAACACCTGGCGCACCGTGCGTGCCCCAGCGGGCGAGACCGCCAACGCCACTGCGCAGCTGGCCTGAGGAGAACCTGATGAAACACGAAGTAATCGAGAAGAACGTCTTCCTGCTGGTGCTGTTGATGGTGTTTGCCGTCAGCATCGGCGGCCTCACCCAGATCGTCCCGCTGTTCTTCCAGGACGTCACCAACAAGCCGGTCGAAGGCATGAAGCCCTACACCGCGCTGCAGCTGGAAGGCCGCGACATCTACATCCGTGAAGGCTGCGTACAGTGCCACTCGCAGATGATCCGCCCGTTCCGCGCCGAAACCGAACGCTACGGCCACTACTCGGTAGCCGGTGAAAGCGTGTGGGACCACCCGTTCCTGTGGGGCTCCAAGCGTACCGGGCCTGACCTGGCCCGCGTCGGCGGCCGCTACTCCGACGACTGGCACCGCGCGCACCTGTACAACCCGCGCAACGTGGTACCCGAGTCGAAGATGCCGGCCTACCCGTGGCTGGTGGCCAACCCGGTCGACAGCAGCCATACCGAGACCAAGCTGCGCGTGATGCGCACCCTGGGCGTGCCCTACAGCGACGACGATATCACCGGCGCCGTGGCCTCGCTCAAGGGCAAGTCCGAGATGGACGCGCTGGTCGCCTACCTGCAGGTGCTCGGCACCGCGATCAAGAACAAGAGGTAAGCGCCATGGACTTCACACTGGATATCGGCCAGTTACGCGGCCTGGGCACCCTGCTGGTAGCCATCGCCTTCATCGGCCTGGCGCTGTGGGTGTTCAGCGGCCGGCGTGACCGCGAGTTCGCCGAAGCGAGCCTGCTGCCGTTCGCCGACGATCGCCTTGTACCTGCCGCCAAAGAATCCGAATCGAGGAGTAACGGGCAATGACCACCTTCTGGAGTACGTACATCTGCGTACTGACCATCGGTAGCCTGATCGGCCTGACCTGGCTGCTGCTCAGCACCCGCAAGGGCCAGAGCAAGGGCACCACCGACCAGACCATGGGCCACAGCTTCGACGGCATCGAGGAGTACGACAACCCGCTGCCCAAGTGGTGGTTCTGGCTGTTCGTGGGCACCCTGGTGTTCTCGGTGGGCTACCTGATCCTGTACCCGGGCCTGGGCAACTGGAAAGGCATCCTGCCCGGCTACGAGAACGGCTGGACCGGCGCCAACGAGTGGCAAAAGGAAATGGACCGCGCCGACGCCAAGTTCGGGCCGATCTTCGCCAAGTTCGCCGCCATGCCGGTGGAAGAAGTGGCCAAGGACCCGCAGGCGCTGAAAATGGGCGGTCGCCTGTTCGCCTCCAACTGCTCGGTGTGCCACGGCTCGGACGCCAAGGGTGCCTACGGCTTCCCCAACCTCACCGACAATGACTGGCGCTGGGGCGGTGACCCGGAAACCATCAAGGCTTCGATCATGGGCGGTCGTCACGGCGTGATGCCGGCCTGGGCCGAAGTGATCGGCGAGCAGGGCGTGGCCGATGTGGCCGGGTTCGTGCTGACCAACCTCGATGGCCGCACCCTGCCCAAGGACGCCAAGGCCGACGTGGAAAACGGCAAGCAGCTGTTCGCCGCCAACTGCGTGGCCTGCCACGGACCGGAAGGCAAAGGCACCCCGGCGATGGGCGCACCTGACCTGACCCACCCGCAGGCATTCATCTACGGTTCGAGCTATGCCCAGCTGCAGCAGACCATCCGTTACGGCCGTCAGGGCCAGATGCCGGCTCAGCAGGAGATTCAGGGCAACGACAAGGTCCACCTGCTGGCGGCCTATGTCTACAGCCTGTCGCAACCGGCAGAGAACGTAACTGCCAAGTGAAACGATGATGTAACTGAGCCTTGACTCAAACCGCCGCATCGACAACGGTGCGGCGGTTCCCACCGCCCCTTGCGACCAAGTGTCGCACCCCGCCGCACACCCGCCTTGCACCCCCCCTGATCGAGACTAAGCTTGTTGCCACAGTGGCTTGAAGTCTTGCACCTGAATGCACCTTTTTGGCGCACTTTCTGTTCGCGAGCCACCACCAAAGGCTGATGGATCCCGGCCCAAGTGCGAATTGCCTGCCCTGACCACGCAGGACGATAGTGCCAAGGCAGCTTAATGCGTGCACAACGAAAGCGGAATAATGGTGCACATTATCGCCTTGCGATTGTGTACACTTCCCACCGCCAATCGGCTGGAAACGCCGTAAAATCGGCCTTCGCAAGGTGCGGCGCGATTTCCATCGCGTTGCAATAACCACACGGTTTATACATACTTGCGCCGATTTTTTAACCAACAAAAACACCCAAACCGTGGAACCTTAGAATGAGCACAGCAATCAGTCCGACTGCTTATAACTATAAGGTCGTCCGCCAGTTCGCCATCATGACGGTGGTCTGGGGGATCCTTGGCATGGGCCTCGGTGTCTTCATCGCCTCGCAACTGGTCTGGCCTCAGCTGAACCTGGACCTGCCGTGGACGAGCTTTGGACGCCTGCGCCCCCTGCACACCAACCTGGTGATCTTCGCCTTCGGTGGGTGCGCACTGTTTGCCACTTCCTACTATGTCGTGCAGCGAACCTGCCAGACGCGACTGATTTCCGACAGCCTCGCGGCCTTCACCTTCTGGGGCTGGCAAGCGGTGATCGTCGGCGCGCTGGTCACCCTGCCGCTGGGCTACACCACGACCAAGGAATACGCAGAACTGGAATGGCCTATCGCCATTTTGCTGGCCATCGTGTGGGTTACCTACGGTGCGGTGTTCTTCGGCACCATCGTCAAGCGCAAGACCAAGCACATTTATGTGGGCAACTGGTTCTACGGTGCCTTCATCGTGGTGACCGCGATGCTGCACATCGTCAACCACGCCTCGCTGCCGGTCAGCCTGTTCAAGTCGTACTCGGCCTACTCGGGCGCGACCGACGCGATGATCCAGTGGTGGTACGGCCACAACGCCGTGGGCTTCTTCCTGACCACCGGCTTCCTGGGCATGATGTACTACTTCGTACCCAAGCAGGCCGAACGCCCGATCTACTCGTATCGCCTGTCGATCGTGCACTTCTGGGCGCTGATCACCCTGTACATCTGGGCAGGCCCCCACCACCTGCACTACACCGCGCTGCCCGACTGGGCGCAGTCGCTGGGCATGGCGATGTCGATCATCCTGCTGGCCCCGAGCTGGGGCGGCATGATCAACGGCATGATGACCCTCTCGGGCGCCTGGCATAAGCTGCGCACCGACCCGATCCTGCGCTTTCTGGTGGTATCGCTGGCGTTCTACGGCATGTCGACCTTCGAAGGCCCGATGATGGCGATCAAGACCGTCAACTCGCTGTCGCACTACACCGACTGGACCATCGGCCACGTACACGCCGGCGCTCTGGGCTGGGTAGCGATGATCTCGATCGGCGCGCTGTACCACATGATTCCGAAAATCTATGGCCGCGTGCAGATGCACAGCGTGGGCCTGATCAACGCGCACTTCTGGCTGGCGACCATCGGCACCGTGCTGTACATCGCCTCGATGTGGGTCAACGGCATCACCCAGGGCCTGATGTGGCGCGCCATCAACGACGACGGCACCCTCACCTACTCCTTCGTCGAAGCGCTGCAGGCCAGCCACCCGGGCTTTATCGTGCGTGCACTGGGCGGTGCGTTCTTCGCCTCCGGCATGCTGCTGATGGCCTACAACGTTTGGCGCACCGTCCGCGCCTCGCAGCCGGCCGAAGCTGAAGCCGCCGCTCAGATCGCTGTCGTTGGAGCTCACTGATGAAGCACGAAGTAGTCGAGAAGAATATCGGCCTGCTGGCCTTCTTCATGGTCATCGCCGTGAGCATCGGCGGCCTGACCCAGATCGTCCCGCTGTTCTTCCAGGACGTCACCAACAAGCCGGTCGAGGGCATGAAGCCTCGCGTCGCGCTGGAGCTGGAAGGCCGCGACATCTACATCCGTGAAGGCTGCGTGCAGTGTCACTCGCAGATGATCCGTCCGTTCCGCGCCGAAACCGAGCGCTACGGCCACTACTCGGTAGCCGGTGAAAGCGTGTGGGACCACCCGTTCCTGTGGGGTTCCAAGCGTACCGGGCCTGACCTGGCCCGCGTCGGCGGCCGCTACTCCGACGACTGGCACCGCGCGCACCTGTACAACCCGCGCAACGTGGTGCCGGAGTCGAAGATGCCGGCCTACCCGTGGCTGGTGGAGAACACCCTCGACGGCAAGCTGACCGCCAGGAAAATGGAAGTGTTGCGTACCCTCGGCACGCCCTACACCGACGAGGACATCGCCGGTGCCCGCGACGCGGTCAAGGGCAAGACTGAAATGGACGCTCTGGTTGCCTACCTGCAAGGGCTGGGCACCATCATCAAAAGCAAACGGTGACCTTGATGGATATCGGGATGATTCGTGGCCTGGGCACCGTCGTGGTGATGGTGGCCTTCATCGGCCTGGCGTTGTGGGTATTCAGTTCTCGGCGCAAGTCCGAGTTCGACGAAGCGACCATGCTGCCCTTCGCGGATGATCCCGAAGCCAGCAAGCACGTCGAGCAAGCGCAAGCGAGCGCTTCTAGGAGTAACAAAGAATGACTACCTTCTGGAGTCTGTACGTCACCGTTCTGAGTCTGGGTACCATCTTTGCCCTGACCTGGCTGCTGCTGTCCACCCGCAAGGGCCAGCGCAGCGAAACCACCGAAGAAACCGTGGGCCACGCCTACGACGGCATCGAGGAATACGACAACCCGCTGCCCAAGTGGTGGTTCATGCTGTTCGTGGGCACCATCGTGTTCGCCCTGGGCTACCTGGTGCTGTACCCGGGCCTGGGCAACTGGAAAGGCCTGCTGCCGGGCTACCAGTACCTGGACAACGAAAACAAGGTGGCCTTTGCCAACGGCGAGTCGGGCTGGACCGGCGTGCACGAGTGGGAAAAGGAAATGGCGCGTTCGGATGCCAAGTTCGGGCCGATCTTCGCCAAATTTGCAGCGATGCCAATTGAAGAAGTGGCCAAGGATCCGCAAGCCCTGAAGATGGGTGGCCGCCTGTTCGCCTCCAACTGCTCGGTATGCCACGGCTCCGACGCCAAGGGCTCCTACGGCTTCCCCAACCTGACCGACGACGACTGGCGCTGGGGCGGCGAGCCCGAGACCATCAAGGCCACCATCATGGGCGGTCGTCACGGCGTGATGCCGGCGTGGGCCGAAGTGATCGGCGAGCAGGGCGTGGCCGATGTGGCCGGGTTCGTGCTGACCAACCTCGATGGCCGCACCCTGCCCAAGGACGCCAAGGCCGACGTGGAAAACGGCAAGAAGCTGTTCGCCGCCAACTGCGTGGCCTGCCACGGACCGGAAGGCAAAGGCACCCCGGCGATGGGCGCGCCCAACCTGACCCATCCGCAGGCGTTCATCTACGGCTCGAGCTACGCCCAGCTGCAGCAGACCATCCGTTACGGCCGCCAGGGCCAGATGCCGGCGCAGCAGGACATTCAGGGCAACGACAAGGTCCACCTGCTGGCGGCCTATGTCTACAGCCTGTCGCACCAGCCAGAGAAAACCGCCGAAGCGCAGTGAACATGCCCCGGCTGTGAAAAGGCCCCGCCAGTGTTGCTGGCGGGGCCTTTTTATTGGCGCAGGCCCCTTCTGCCGGCAAGCCGGCCAAGGGGCCGGATCTGCCACCCACGTGACTCAGGTCAATTGACAAGCTCCACTACACTATCGCCCGCCACTAACCAACGCGACCAAAGGTCGCACTGCACCCTGTACCGCAATGACAGGCGTATCATGCGCCCTAGAGCAGCAACAACTTCTGACTGCGGTCGGCATGTACTGGCCGCGGCACTTTTCCACTGCCGTGGGACTCAATGATGAGCAAACAGATTCCAGTACATGACGTCACCCCACCTGCCAAGAAAGATGCCGGCGGCGTCGACCTCTATGCCGCACGGGAAAAGATCTACACCCGCGCCTTCACCGGCCTGTTCCGCAACCTGCGCATGGCCGGCGGGGCCCTCCTGTTTCTGCTGTACTTCGGTACCGTCTGGCTGAACTGGGGCGGGCACCAGGCCGTGTGGTGGAACCTGCCCGAGCGCAAGTTCTACATCTTCGGCACCACCATCTGGCCCCAGGACTTCATCCTGCTCTCGGGCATCCTGATCGTCGCGGCCTTCGGCCTGTTCTTCATCACCGTGTTCGCCGGGCGCGTGTGGTGCGGCTATACCTGCCCGCAAAGCGTGTGGACCTGGATCTTCATGTGGTGCGAGAAGGTCACCGAAGGCGACCGCAACCAGCGCATCAAGCTCGACAAGGCGCCCATGAGCGCCAACAAGCTGGTGCGCAAGCTGGCCAAGCACAGCCTGTGGCTGAGCATCGGCTTCGTCACCGGCATGACCTTCGTCGGCTACTTCAGCCCCATTCGCGAACTGAGCATCGAATTCTTCACCGGCCAGGCCGACGGCTGGGCCTACTTCTGGGTCGGCTTCTTCACCCTGGCCACCTACGGCAACGCCGGCTGGCTGCGTGAGCAGGTGTGCATCTACATGTGCCCGTATGCGCGCTTCCAGAGCGTGATGTTCGACAAGGACACGCTGATCGTGTCGTACGACCCGCGTCGCGGCGAAACCCGCGGCCCGCGCAAGAAGGACATGGACTACAAGGCCAAGGGCCTGGGCGACTGCATCGACTGCACCATGTGCGTGCAGGTATGCCCGACCGGCATCGACATCCGCGACGGCCTGCAGATCGAGTGCATCGGCTGCGCCGCCTGCATCGATGCCTGCGACACCATCATGGACAAGATGGAGTACCCGCGCGGGCTGATCAGCTACACCACCGAGCACAACCTGTCGGGGCAGAAGACGCACATGCTGCGCCCGCGCCTGATCGGCTACTTCGTGGTGCTGCTGGTGATGATCGGCCTGCTGGCCACCGCCTTCCTCATGCGCCCGCTGGTGGGCTTCGACGTGAGCAAGGACCGCGTGCTGTACCGCGAGAACGCCCAGGGCCGCATCGAGAACGTGTACAGCCTCAAGGTGATGAACAAGGACCAGCGCGACCACGTGTACGTGCTCGATGCCTCCGGCCTGCCGGACCTCAAGCTCGAAGGCGCGCGGGAGATCCGCGTGGCGGCCGGCGATATCGTCAGCCTGCCGGTACAACTGTCGATGGCACCGGAAGATCTGCCTTCGACTGCCAACGAAGTCACCTTCACCCTCAAGGACGCCGACGACAACGGCACCCAGGTCGAAGCCAAGAGCCGTTTCATCGGCCCCAACATTCGCTAAGAGAGTAGAGACATGCCTGCAAACGCCTCCAGCCCCTGGCACCACCACCTCTGGCCGTGGATCATCATCGGCGTGCTGGCCACGTCGGTGACCTTGAGCCTGACCATGGTGACCATCGCGGTGAACAACCCGGACAACCTGGTCAACGACAACTACTACGAGGCTGGCAAGGGCATCAACCGCTCGCTGGACCGCGAGCTGCTGGGGCAGAGCCTGAAGCTCAAGGCCAGCGTGCACCTGGACGAGCTGACCGGCGAAGTGGACCTGCGCCTGAGCGGTGACAGCCAGCCGCAGACCCTGGAGCTGAACCTGATCTCGCCGACCCAGCCGGAGAAGGACCGCAAGATCATGCTGACCCGCAGCGAAAGCGAGCCCGGGCGTTACCTGGGGCAGTTGAGCGACAAGGTCGAGGGCCGGCGTTTCGTCGAGCTGCTGGGTACCGAAAAGGGCCAGGTATGGCGCCTGTTCGAAGAAGAGCAAGTGGCGCACGACACCACGCTGATGCTGGGTGACGAGGCGCTGCAAGGGGCTGAACACCTCGAGAAATGAGTCGACTGCAATCGCGGGTCAAGCCCGCTCCCACAGGTTTTCGGTGCTCAGACACCCTGTGGGAGCGGGCTTGACC
>NZ_JASCPN010000041.1:0-50993 GCF_029960155.1 Pseudomonas sp. PS01300
ACTCGCTTCGATCTCTCGTAGCGGGAGGCGAATTCTACAGCGTTACAACCTGCTGTCAACCACCTTTTTCACCGCTGCCGATCTTTCGATCGAAGCACCTCCAGCCTGACCTGAAACGTCCAACTCACTGATATTCAAGGAGTTTTTCGTTCCTGCTACGCTGGAAGTGGGGCGAAGTATAAAGACTTCTGGAAACCCGTCAAGCGCTATTCGCAATAAATCTGTCACATCGGTCAAAAACGCTGAAAAACAAAAGAGGGAGGCCTTGCGGCCTCCCTCGTTTCAGCCCGACCTCAAAGGCTTGGGAATGCGAACTGCGATGCTTCATGGCTGGCGCGCTGCGGCCAACGCTGGGTGATCGCCTTGCGCCGGGTATAGAAGCGCACGCCATCCGGGCCGTAGGCATGCAGGTCGCCAAACAGCGAGCGCTTCCAGCCACCGAAGCTGTGATAGGCCACCGGCACCGGCAACGGAACGTTGACCCCCACCATGCCCACTTCGATCTCGTCGCAGAACAGACGCGCCGCTTCCCCATCACGGGTGAAGATGCAGGTGCCGTTGCCGTATTCATGATCGTTGATCAACTGCATGGCCTGCTCGAGGCTGTTCACCCGTACCACACACAGCACCGGGCCGAAGATCTCTTCCTTATAGATACGCATCTCGGGGCTGACCCGATCGAACAGCGTACCGCCCACGAAGTAACCTTGCTCATGCCCCGCAACACTGTAGCCGCGGCCGTCCACCACCAATTCGGCACCGGCAGCCAGGCCGTCATCGATATAGCCAACCACCTTGTCGCGCGCAGCCGCAGTCACCAGCGGCCCCATGTCCAGACCGCAACTGGTACCGGCACCGATCTTCAGCGCCTTGATCTGCGGCACCAGCTTGGCCACCAGTGCATCGGCCACCTGGTCACCCACGCACACCGCTACCGAGATTGCCATGCAGCGTTCACCGCACGAACCGTACGCCGCGCCCATCAGTGCGCTGACCGCGTTGTCCAGGTCGGCATCGGGCATCAGCACCGCGTGGTTCTTCGCACCACCCAGCGCCTGCACACGCTTGCCACGACGAGTGCCCTCGGCATAGATGTACTCGGCAATCGGCGTGGAGCCCACAAAGCTCAGCGCCTTGACCTCTGGGGCTTCGATCAGCGCGTCCACCGCCACCTTGTCGCCATGCACCACGTTCAGCACGCCCTTGGGCAAGCCGGCTTCCAGCAACAGCTGGGCAATGAACAGCGACGAGCTCGGATCGCGCTCGGACGGTTTGAGAATGAAGCAGTTGCCACAGGCAATCGCCAGCGGGTACATCCACAGCGGCACCATGGCCGGGAAGTTGAACGGGGTGATCCCCGCAACGATGCCCAGCGGCTGGAAGTCGGACCATGCATCGATGTTCGGGCCCACGTTGCGGCTGTATTCGCCTTTGAGCACTTCGGGGGCAGCGCAGGCGAACTCGACGTTCTCGATACCGCGCTTGAGTTCACCCGCCGCATCCTCGAGGGTCTTGCCATGCTCTTCGCTGATCATCTGCGCAATGCGCGACTCGTTCTGCTCAAGCAGTTGCTTGAAGCGAAACATCACCTGGGCCCGCTTGGCCGGCGGGGTATTGCGCCAGGCCGGGAATGCCGACTTGGCCGAATCGATGGCCTGCTGCACGGTTTCCCGGCTGGCCAGCGCCACCTTGCGTACCGCCTGGCCGGTGGACGGGTTGAACACATCGGCGGTGCGCTCACCGCTTGAAACCATTTCACCGTGGATCAGATGCTGAACAATGCTCATGCAGAACTCCAGAAAGGGGGTTCAGGCGCGGCACCGCGCGCCTGCTTATATAAAGAGAGGGATCAGCCGACCTGGTTGATCGCTTCGCCCACCGCATCGAACAGGCGATCCAGTTCTTGCGGGGTGGTGTTGAAAGTCGGGCCGAACTGCAGGGTGTCGCCGCCGTAGCGAACATAGAAGCCGGCGTTCCACAGCTTCATGGCGATCTCGAACGGACGCACGATGGCATCCCCGTCCCGCGCGGCAATCTGGATGGCACCGGCCAGGCCGTAGTTGCGAATGTCGACGATGTTCTTCGCGCCCTTGACTCCGTGCAGCACACGTTCGAAATGCGGTGCCAGGTCGGCAGCCGACTGCACCAGGTTCTCCTTCTCCAGCAGGTCGAGTGCAGCCAGGCCGGCAGCGCAGGCAACCGGGTGCGCGGAGTAGGTGTAGCCGTGCGGGAATTCGACCGCGTATTCCGGGGTCGGCTGGTTCATGAAGGTCTGGTAGATCTCGCTGCTGGCGATCACCGCGCCCATCGGGATGGCGCCGTTGGTAACCTGCTTGGCGATACACATCAGGTCGGGCGTCACACCAAAGGCGTCGGCACCGAACATGGCACCCATACGGCCAAAACCGGTGATCACTTCGTCGAAGATCAGCAGAATGTTGTGCTGGTCGCAGATCTCGCGCAGGCGCTTGAGGTAGCCCTTGGGCGGTGGCAGTACACCGGCGGAGCCGGCCAGCGGCTCGACGATCAGTGCCGCGATGTTCGACGCATCGTGCAGCTCGATCAGCTTGAGCATCTCGTCGGCCAGGGCGATACCGCCCTCCTCCGGCATCCCCTTGCTGAATGCGTTGCCCGGCAGCAGGGTGTGCGGGATATGGTCCACATCCAGCAACTGGCCGAACATCTTGCGGTTGCCGTTGACGCCGCCCAGGCTGGTGCCGGCGATGTTCACGCCGTGGTAGCCACGGGCACGGCCGATCAGCTTGGTCTTGGTCGCCTGGCCTTTGAGGCGCCAGTAGGCACGCACCATCTTCAGCGCGGTATCGGCGCATTCGGAACCGGAGTTGGTATAGAAGACGTGGTTCAGGTTGCCCGGGGTCAGGTCGGTGATCTTCTCGGCCAGCTGGAACGACAGCGGGTGGCCGAACTGGAAGGCCGGCGAATAATCCAGCACACCCAGCTGACGCGACACCGCTTCCTGAATCTGCTTGCGGGTATGCCCGGCGCCGCAGGTCCACAGCCCCGACAGCGCATCATAGATCTTGCGCCCCTTGTCATCCGTCAGGTAGCTGCCTTCGGCGGCGACGATCAGGCGCGGGTCGCGCTGAAAGTTGCGGTTGGCGGTATAGGGCATCCAGTGCGCATCCAGCTTGAGCTGGCTGGCAAGGCCGAGGGGAGCGTTTTCAGGCAGATTCATGGGACAAACCTCGCAAGGCAATGAGCAACATGAGGGAGGCAAACGTTGTTGCAGCTAAGTTGTCACGGGGATAAAGTCTGAAAAAGCCTACTTTTCTAATCTTCAGTTAGCTGGACACTAAACTATGAGCCGTCGCCCGGAGCCGCTTGCGCAGGTCAGTGATTTCGACATCCGTCTGTTGAAAATCTACCGCAGCGTGGTGGAATGCGGCGGCTTCTCCGCAGCCGAGAACGTGCTGGGCATCGGCCGCTCGGCCATCAGCCAGCAGATGAGCGACCTGGAGCAACGCCTGGGCCTGCGCCTGTGCCAGCGCGGCCGTGCCGGGTTCTCGCTGACCGAAGAGGGCCGCGAGGTGTACCAGAGCGCCCTGCAACTGCTCGGCGCGCTGGAAAGCTTTCGCACCGAGGTCAACGGCCTGCACCAGCACTTGCGCGGCGAGCTGAACATCGGCCTCACCGACAACCTGGTGACCCTGCCGCACATGCGCATCACCCATGCCCTGGCGCAGCTCAAGGACCGGGGGCCGGAGGTACGCATCCAGATCCGCATGATCGCTCCCAGCCAGGTCGAGCAGGGCGTGCTCGACGGCAGCCTGCACGTCGGCGTGGTCCCCCAGACCAGCCCGCTGTCGGGGCTCGAGTACCAGCCACTGTACAGTGAGCGCTCACTGCTCTATTGCGCGGTCGGGCACCCGCTGTTCTATGCCGATGACCGCCAGCTGGACGACGACCGCCTCAACAGCCAGGACGCGATCGCCCCCACCTTCCGCCTGCCGGCCGAGATCCAGGCCCAGTATCAGGACCTGCACTGCACCGCCAGCGCCTCGGACCGCGAAGGCATGGCGTTCCTGATTCTTACCGGGCGCTACATCGGCTACCTGCCCGACCACTACGCCAACGCCTGGGTACAGCAGGGGCGCCTGCGCGCCCTCAAACCCGACGAACGCTTCTATGACCTGAGCCTGTGCTGGGTTACCCGCAAGGGACGGCGCCCGCACCTGGTGCTCGAGAGCTTCCTGGACAGCCTGGCGGCCACCCGCTGATGCGGTTTATCGGCTTTTTCGCCGATGAGCGCTTGCCCGCCTGCCACGGCTGGGTTATCAGTGCATGTGCCACACTACCCCGCTCTGTCCGGAATCGCCCATGACCTTCGAAGTCCCCGCACACCGCCTCCAGGCTGCCAGGCCTGCCGGCCGTATCCGCCAGAAGAACGAGCAGGCCATCATCCAGGCTGCCGAAGACGAGTTCGCCCGTCACGGCTTCAAGGGCACCAGCATGAACACCATCGCGCTGAACGCCGGGCTGCCCAAGGCCAACCTGCACTATTACTTCACCAACAAGCTGGGCCTGTACGTGGCGGTGCTGAGCAACATCATCGAGTTGTGGGACAGCACCTTCAACACCCTGAGTGCCGACGACGACCCGGCCGAGGCGCTGAGCCGCTACATTCGCGCCAAGATGGAATTCTCGCGGCGCAACCCGCAGGCCTCACGGATCTTCGCCATGGAGATCATCAGCGGCGGCCAGTGCCTGACCGACTACTTCAGCCAGGACTACCGCGACTGGTTCAAGGGCCGGGCCGCCGTGTTCGAAAGCTGGATGAATGCCGGCAAGATGGACCGCCTCGACCCGGTCCACCTGATCTTCCTGCTCTGGGGCAGCACCCAGCACTATGCCGACTTCTCCACACAGATCTGCCAGGTAACCGGCCGCAGCCGCCTGACCAAGCAGGACATGGAAGACGCCAGCAACAACCTTATCCACATCATCCTCAAAGGCTGTGGCCTGACCCCACCGAACTGAACCCTGCTTATGCCTTTTACCCTGTTGGACACTTGCGAGTTTCGCGAAGAGATCCGCAAGAGCCGCTTCATCACCCTGGCCGGCCCCATCAGCAGCCCGGCCGAGGCCCAGGCCTTCATCGAACGGCACAGCGACCTGGCCGCCACCCACAACTGCTGGGCCTGGAAACTGGGGGCGCAATACCGCAGCAGCGACGACGGCGAACCCGGCGGTACGGCCGGGCGCCCGATCCTGGCAGCCATCGAGGCGCAGGACTGCGACCAGGTAGTGGTGCTGGTGATTCGCTGGTACGGCGGCATTCAGCTGGGCACCGGTGGCCTGGCCCGGGCCTATGGCGGTGGCGCCAACAAGTGCCTGCAACAGGCCGAAAAGCGCCTGCTGGTAAGCCGTGTCGAGCTGCACTGCAGTTGCGCATTCAGCGAACTGGCCCTGCTCAAGCTACGCGTCGCCGAAGCCGACGGCCTGGTGATGGACGAGCAGTTCACCGCCAACGGTGTCGACCTGTTGCTGGCGCTTGGCGAGGAGCAGATCGAACCGGTGCAACGACAACTGGCCGACCTGAGCCGCGGGCGCATTCTGCTCGAACGGCGCTGACACTTGCCCACATCCACTGTGGGCCCGGCTGTGGATAACCTCTTAGCACTCGGCTGCAGCCCTTCTGGATCAAGGCTCGCAGAGAAACGATCATATTTTGATCAAGATTTGATGACAGGCCATCAAGCGGCGTCGAATCAGTGACTTATCCCCAGCCAGGTGTCCTCGAGGGCCGGCTCCATGGCCACAAAACCGTGCCTGGCGCTTGCACACAAATACTGTGGAGCAAGCTGTGGATAAACCGTGAGCGCCTGCGCCAAAGGCCTGCCGGCCAATGCTCAGCGTCGATTGATCATTTTATGAGCAGCCTCCAGGCCATGCTACGCTGCGTATCCTCTGCCCACCTGTACGGAGTTATCCCATGACCGCCCCCAAAACCGCACTGATCATTGGCGCATCCCGTGGCCTGGGCCTTGGCCTTGTGCAGCGCCTGCGCGAGCAGGGCTGGAACGTGACCGCCACCGTTCGGGACCCTGCCAGGGCCCCTGCGCTGGCCGCGGTGCCCGGCGTACAGGTCGAGACCCTGGAAATGAACAGCACCGATCAGCTCGATGCACTGCAGGCGCGCCTCAAGGGTCAGACCTTCGACCTGCTGTTCGTCAATGCGGGGGTCAAGGGCCCTGATGACCAGAACCCGGAGCGGGTACAACTGGCGGATATCGGCGAACTGTTCATGACCAACAGCGTCGCGCCGATTCGCGTGGCGCAGCGCTTGAGCCCGCAGCTCAACGACAAGGGTGGGGTGATCGCCTTCATGAGCTCGGTGCTGGGCAGCGTGAGCATCCCCGACGCGCCCGACCTGGCCCTGTACAAGGCCAGCAAGGCGGCGCTCAATTCCATGATCAACAGCTTCGTCGTGCAGCTGGGCGACACCGGCCTGACCGTGCTGGCCATGCACCCGGGCTGGGTCCAGACCGACATGGGCGGCGAAGGCGCTGAAATCGACGTGCCTACCAGCACGGGCGGGATGGTTGAACAGGTCACCCTCAACAGCGGCAAGGGTGGCCTGCATTTCATCAACTACAAGGGCGAAAAACTGATCTGGTGATCTGACGCGCGGTGGGTGTAGACTCGGCCCTTCGCCCACCGCGGCGGACCTGGATCAGCAGACAGGGCAACACTGAGCTGGCTAACCTGAACCCACTTTCAGAGGAGCCGGCACCATGCCTGCGACCCGTATCTGGTTGAAAAACCCGCTTGCCATCTTTACCGCCAACACCCTCGACGCCCGTGGCGGCCTGGTGCTCGAAGGCGGCATCATCCGCGAAGTCCTCGGCCTCGGCCAAACCCCCGCCACACCTTGCCAGCAAACCTTCGATGCCCGTGAGCACGTGGTACTGCCAGGCCTGATCAACACCCACCACCACTTCTAACAGACCCTTACCCGTGCCTGGGCTCCGGTGGTCAACCAGCCGCTGTTCCCCTGGCTCAAGACGCTGTACCCGGTGTGGGCCCGGCTCACCCCGGCCAAGCTGGAGCTGGCGACCCAAGTAGCCCTGGCCGAACTGCTGCTGTCGGGCTGCACCACCGCTGCCGACCACCACTACCTGTTCCCCGACGGCCTGGAAAACGCCATCGACGTACAAGTGGAGAGTGTGCGCAAACTCGGCATGCGCGCCATGCTCACCCGCGGTTCCATGAGCCTGGGTGAAGCCGATGGTGGCCTGCCACCGCAGCAGACGGTGCAGCAGGGCGAGGTGATCCTGGCCGACAGCCAACGACTTATCCACAGCTACCACGAGCGTGACGCGGGCGCGCAGATCCAGATCGCCCTGGCCCCCTGCTCACCGTTCTCGGTCACGCCCGAAATCATGCGCGCCAGCGCGACCCTGGCCCAAGAGCTGGACGTGCGCCTGCACACGCACCTGGCCGAAACCCTCGACGAGGAGGACTTCTGCCTGCAGCGCTTTGGCCTGCGTACCGTCGACTATCTGGACAGTGTCGGCTGGCTCGGCCCGCGCACCTGGCTGGCCCACGGCATCCACTTCAACCCCGACGAGATTGCCCGCCTGGGCGCTGCCGGCACCGGCATCTGCCATTGCCCCAGCTCCAACATGCGCCTGGCATCGGGCATCTGCCCCACCGTGGAACTGACCGACGCGGGGGCGCCAGTGGGCCTGGGTGTGGATGGCTCGGCCTCCAACGATGCGTCCAACATGATCCTCGAAACCCGCCAGGCCCTGTACCTGCAGCGCCTGCGCTACGGTGCCGAGGCCATCACCCCCGAGCGCGTGCTGGGCTGGGCCACACGAGGTTCGGCGCAACTGCTTGGGCGCAACGACATCGGCGAGCTGGCCGTGGGCAAGCAGGCCGACCTGGCCCTGTTCAAGCTGGATGAACTGCGTTTTTCCGGCAGCCATGATCCGCTCTCGGCCCTGCTGCTGTGCGGTGCCGACCGAGCCGACCGGGTGATGGTCGGCGGCCGGTGGCGAGTGATCGATGGCCAGATCGAAGGGCTGGACGTGAAGGGCCTGATCGCCGATCACCGCCAGGCCGCCGCGCAACTGATCGCCGGCTAGGCAGCTAAAGGCCCAGCAGCGCCAGCATGATGAACGTGGCGAACAGCACGAAGTGGGTCATGCCCTCGATCGCGTTGGTTTCGCCATCGTTCAGGTTGATGGCGCTGACGATCAGCGTGATGAAGATCATCACCGTCTGCACCGGGGTCATGGCCATCTGGAACGGCTGACCGGTGTACAGGGCCATGGCCTCCATCAGCGGCACGGTGAGGATCACCGTCGACAGCGAGGCCCCCAGGGCGATATTGACCACCGATTGCATGCGGTTGGCCAGCGCCGCGCGCAATGCGGTGAGAATCTCTGGCGCGGCAGAGATGGCCGCTACCACGATTGCCGTCAGTACCGGCGGTGCTCCGCTGCCCTCCAGGCCATAGTCCAGGGTCTTGGACATGACTTCGGCCAGCAGGCCGATCACCACCACCCCCGAAATCAGAATCGCGATCGATCGCGCCTTGTGGCCGCCCGGCGTCCCTGCCACCGGGTCGCGGCGTTTCTTCTGCGGGTAGCTGTAGCTGAAAAAGTAGCTGTGCGGCCCCACCTGCATGCGCAGAAACAGCGTATACAGCACCACCATCGCGCCGATGGTGAAGGCCGAATACAGATGCCACTGGGCTTCGGGGATGAACTCGGGCACCACCATCGACACGCCCATCGCGGTCATGATCATCACGCTGTAGGTGCGTGCCGAATCGTCGTTGTAGCTCTGCTCGCCGTGCTTGAGCCCGCCCATCAACGCGGCCAGGCCCAGGATCCCGTTGATATCGAGCATCACCGCCGAGTAGATGGTGTCGCGCACCAGCGTCGGCGAGGCCTCATTGCTCATCATGATGGCCAGGATCACCACCTCCACCAAGACCGCCGACAGGGTCAGGATCATGGTGCCGTAGGGGTCGCCGACCTTTTCCGCCAGCAGCTCGGCATGCTGTGCAACCCGCATCGAGGCGCACACGATCGCCCCCACCAGCGCGAACCCGGCCAACAACGCCAAGCCATGGCCGTGCCCCAGCAACAACGGCTCCAATGGCCAGGCCAGCAGGGCGGTCACCACGGCCAGCAGCAAGAGCTTTTCCTGGGTCAGTAGCTTGAGCATCGGCGGCCTTGAACAGAAGGGGTTTGGCTAGAGACTGTAGCTGCTGTGGAAGGTTTCCTGCTGCCGGACCATCCGGCCAGGTTTCGCGCCGCCCCTCGTCAACCGCTGTAGAATGGCGCGCAACCGCACCTTGATGAGAACACGCTATGTACGACTGGCTTAACGCGCTGCCCAAGGCAGAATTGCACCTGCACCTGGAGGGATCGCTCGAGCCCGAACTGCTGTTCGCTCTGGCCGAACGCAATGGCATCGCCCTGCCCTGGAACGATGTGGAGGCCCTGCGCGCGGCCTATGCGTTCAACAACCTGCAGGAGTTCCTCGACCTGTACTACCAGGGCGCCGACGTGCTGCGCACCGAGCAGGACTTCTACGATCTTACCTGGGCCTACCTGCTGCGCTGCAAGGCACAGAACGTGATCCACACCGAACCGTTCTTCGACCCCCAGACCCATACCGACCGGGGCATCCCGTTCGAGGTGGTACTGGCCGGCATCAGCGCAGCCCTCAAGGATGGCCAGCGCAAGCTGGGCATCAGCAGTGGCCTGATCCTGAGCTTCCTGCGCCACCTGAGCGAAGACGAGGCCCACGCCACCCTCGATCAGGCCCTGCCCTTTCGCGATGCCTTCATCGCCGTGGGGCTGGACAGCTCGGAGCAAGGCCACCCGCCCAGCAAGTTCCAGCGCGTGTTCGACCGCGCCCGTAGCGAAGGCTTCCTGACCGTCGCGCACGCCGGCGAGGAAGGCCCGCCCGAGTACATCTGGGAAGCCCTGGACCTGCTCAAGATCCAGCGTATCGACCACGGCGTGCGCGCCATCGAGGACGAGCGCCTGATGCAGCGCATCATCGACGAACAGATCCCGCTGACCGTCTGCCCTCTGTCCAACACCAAGCTGTGCGTGTTCGACCACATGCGCGAACACAACATCCTCGAGATGCTCGAACGTGGCGTGAAGGTCACGGTGAACTCGGACGACCCAGCCTATTTCGGTGGCTACGTGACCGAGAACTTCCATGCCCTGCATACCCACCTCGGCATGACCCAGGACCAGGCCAGGCGTCTGGCGCAGAACAGCCTGGATGCGCGCCTGCTCAAGCCCTGACCTCTGCGCGGGCAGGTCGACCCATCACCGGTGGGTCGGCCTTGCCCGCCACCTGCGGCTACTCCCCCACCGCCAACGGCATGGGCGACTGTGCAATCAGCGGGATTTCACGCAACCCGGCGGGGGTGACGTGCAAGGCGCGCGAGTCACCGTTCATGCGCACCCAGCCCGACTGCACGAAAAGCCTGAGCAGGCTGCTGCCCAGAGCCCCGCCCAGGTGCGGGCGCTGCTCGCTCCACTCGCTGCAGCAACTGCACGCGCTGCAGGCTCTGCCCTCGCGCAGTGCCAATGCCTCGACGAAGATGCCAAAGTCGGCAAAGTGCAGGCGCCCCAGCGAGCTGACCTCCAACTGGCGGTCGCAGAGCTCCAGCCACTTGGCCTCCTGCAAGCGCTGGTAAAGGTCGGCCGCCAGCTCACCGCCCAGGTGGTCACGGCACAAGCGTGCGCGGCGCATCGCCAGCGGGATCCCCGGCGCCTCCCGGCTGACACGCACGCCCTGACGAAAATCCTCGCGCACCGGCACACTGGCCAGCGCCTCCACAGCGGCGCCCACCTCCGGGGCTGCCAGCCGAAAATACCGTTTGCGCCCGCGCGCCTCTATCTTCAGCAGCCCCCCTGCCAGCAGGCGCCCAAGGTGAGCGCAGGTGGAAGAAGGTGTCAGGCCGGTCATCCTGGCCAACTCGTCGGAGGGGCGGGCCAGACCGTCGATCAAGGCCCACAGCATGGCGCTGCGCTTGGGGTCAGCCAGCAGGCTGGCGATCACACTGATACTTGCTACAGGTTTCATATCTGCACTCCCTGCGGATTCCGAAGACGTAACTTGCCCGCCCCTGCAATGGAAACGTCTCTTGCTGGTAACGACTGCGGGGGCAAGTATATGCCGGCCTGTAAGCACTTAAACGGCCTCTATCTCCGGCAAAATTGCCCGTTTTGGGCAACCATGTGGCCTTCTGCAAAGGTCACTTTCGGGTGGCGGGCCTTCCGCCCCTGGCACCACAGCCGCATGGGGGCGGCTTTCCCTGCAGAGCGAGGGTTGCGCTCAAGGGCCGATGAGCGCGCAACGCCCTACATCCAAGGTAAACAAGTCACTCAACCTAAAATGAAATGTATGACCCTGATCCAGCGCCCGACAGCCGGCCCTGCCTAGCCGGTCATCGCCAGCAGCGGCTCCAGCAGGTGCCGGCATCTGGCCTTGAGTTCGTCGCGCAGCAACTGCACCGGCTTGCCGAGCTGCGCCCGGTGGGTGCACAGCAGATTCAGCGGCGCAGCTTCACCCCGCACCCCGGGCAGCAGCACTTCGAGGCGCCCGGCCTTCACATCGGCTGCCACATCCAGCCAGGACTTGTAGGCAATGCCCACACCTGCCACGGCCCAGCGCCGTACCACGTCGGCGTCGTCGCAAAAGCGGTCGCCACGCACCAGCACCGTCTGTGTCGCGGCCCCGTCACTGAAGCGCCACTGGTCATGCACACGGCCACCCAACTGGTACAGCAGGCAGTTGTGCTCGGCCAGCTGTGCAACCGTCGCCGGTTGGCCATGGCGCGCCAGATAATCAGGTGCGGCGCACAGCACCCGGCGGTTGTCGGGGCACAGGGGCAACGCCACCAGGCTCGAGTCTTCGGGGGTGCCGTAGCGCAGCGCCACATCCACCGGCTGGCGAAACAGGTCGGCATTGCGATCGCCCAGCAGCAGGCGCACGTTCAGCAACGGGTGCGCCTGCTGCAACTGGTCCAACCAGGGCAACAGCACATTGCGTCCGAAATCCGACGGTGCCGACAACTGCAGCACGCCGCTCACCTCGGCCTGGCCCTGAGCCAACGCCCGCCGTCCCTCCTCGAGGCTGGCCAAGGCTACCCGGGCGTGGTTGAGGAACCCCTCGCCTTCAGCGGTCAGGCGCAGACTGCGCGTCGAACGGGCCAGCAGGCGCACCTTCAATTGCGCCTCAAGGCGCTTGAGCGCTGCGCTCGCCACTGCCGGCGAAAGGTCGAGCTGGCGCGCAGCGGCCGACAGGCTGCCCAGTTCCGCGGCGCGCACGAACAGTTGCAGATCATCGGTACGCAGCACTTGTCGGCCTCATTATCAAAAAAAAATTGAAAGTATCTGCCGTTTTATCGGGTTTTAACCCCAAGTGAAAGCACTGATGATGGCGGCACTCCCCCCCTCAAGGACCTCTTCATGAAAGCCATTGCCTACTATCAATCGTTGCCGATTGCCGACCCCGCCGCGCTGCAGGACATCGAGCTGCCCGCCCCGCAGCCTGGCCCGCGCGACCTGCTGGTGCAGGTGCACGCCATCTCGGTCAACCCGGTCGACACCAAGGTGCGCCAGAACGTGCAACCCGAGGCCGGCGTGGCCAAGGTGCTGGGGTGGGACGTTGCCGGTGTGGTCAAGGCGGTGGGCAGCGAGGTCAGCCTGTTCCAGCCTGGCGACAAGGTCTACTACGCAGGCTCCATCGCCCGCGCCGGGGGCAACAGCGAGCTGCACGTGGTCGACGAGCGCATCGTCGGGCACATGCCCCGAACCCTGGGTTTCGCCGAAGCCGCCGCATTGCCGCTGACCGCCATTACCGCCTGGGAGCTGCTGTTCGAACGCCTGCAGATCGCCGAAGGCAAGGCCGACCTGGGCCAGAGCCTGCTGATCGTCGGTGGCGCCGGCGGCGTCGGTTCGATCCTGACTCAACTGGCCAGCCAACTGACCGGGCTCAAGGTCATCGCCAGCGCTTCACGCCCCGAAACCCAGGCCTGGGTAAGGGAACTGGGCGCCGATGTGGTAGTCGATCACCGTCAGCCCCTGGCCCAGGCCCTGAAGGCGCAGGGTATCGATAGCGTTACCCACGTTGCCAGCCTCACCCAGACCGACCAGCACCTGGATCAGCTGGTCGAGGCACTCGCCCCGCAGGGCAAACTGGCGCTGATCGACGACCCCAAGCAGTTGGACGTGACCAAGCTCAAGCGCAAGAGCCTGTCGCTGCACTGGGAATTCATGTACACCCGCTCGCTGTTCGAAACCGCCGACATGCAGGCACAACACACGCTGCTCAACCGCGTGGCCGAGCTGATCGACGCAGGCACCCTCAAGACCACCCTGGGCGAGCATTTCGGCCCGATCAATGCAGCCAACCTGCGCCGGGCCCACGCGCTGCTCGAAAGCGGTGCAGCCAAGGGCAAGATCGTGCTGGAAGGGTTCTGAGCCCCTCCGGGCCCCGGCATGACCGTCAGTCAGTACACTGACGCCGGTCATGCCGGGGCCCGGTCGCGGCGCTACAATGCTGCTGCATTTACCCAACCACACAGGTAGGCAGCGATGAAGATTATCGTCAGTGCATCAGCCCGCAAACCCGGGTGCCCGTGGCAGGTTCAGCTCGACCAGCATGTGGTCAGCTTTCGCAGCGAGGCCGAGGCTCGCGCCTTTGTCGACACCCTGCAACAACGCTTGCGGGCCCCGCACCCGCTCAAGCAGGTCGGCTGAGCTGCAGGCGTCGGGTCAACATTGCCACGCCCACCGCCGCCGCACCGCACAGGCTGATGACCAGCGCCATCGGCAGCGCGCTGCCGTCATGCAGCACCCCCACCAGGGCAGCCGCACCTGCCGCTACGCTGAACTGTACGCACCCCAGTAACGCCGATGCACTGCCGGCGCGGGCACCCTGCCCGCTCATGGCGCAGGCCGAGGCGTTGGGGATGATGCAGCCAAGGCTGGCAATGCACACGAACAGCGGCACCAGCAACGGCCACAGCGCCTGCGTATGCAGCGCGCTGATTCCCAGCAGCACCAGCCCGGCCGCCAGGTATACCCACACCGTGCGGGCCAGCAAAAAGGCAGGCCCACGCTTGGCCAGCAATCGCGCATTCACCTGCGCCACCAGGATGAAGCCCGCCGCATTGCTGCCGAACAGCCAGCCGTAATGTTCGGCCGGTACGCCATAAAGCTTGATGAACACGAAGGGCGACCCGGCGATATAGGCGAACATGCCGGCAATCGCGATGCCGCCGGTCAGTGCATGCCCCATGAACACGCGGTCCTTGAGCAGGCGCCCGTATTGGCGCAACGCCCCCGACAGCGGCTGGCGTGGTTGGCTGGAAGGCAGGCTCTCCGGCAGGCCCAGGGCAACGGCCAGCGTACAGCCGGCGCTGAACAGGGTGAGCACGAGGAAGATCGACTGCCAGCCATACAGGTTGACCAGCACCCCGCCCAGCATCGGGGCAAGGATCGGCGCCAGGCCCATCACCAGCATCAGTTGCGAGAACACCTTGGCCGAAGCCACGGCATCACACTTGTCGCTGACGATGGCCCGTGACAGCACCATCCCTGCGCAACCACCCAGGGCCTGTACAAAACGCGCGGCGATCAGGGCGTCCAGGCTCGGTGCAAAGGCACAGGCCAGCGACGCCAGGGTAAACAGGGTCACCCCGACCAGCAGCGGAATGCGTCGACCGAAGCGGTCGGCCACCGGGCCATAGGCCAGCTGCCCCAGCGACAGGCCCAGGAAATAGGCCGCCAGGGTGGTCTGGATGTGTTTTTCGTCGGTCGCAAAGGCCAGGGCCATTGCCGGGAAGCCGGGCAAGTAGAAATCGATCGCCAACGGCCCGAACGCACTGAGTGCGCCGAGGATCAGGATGGTGCGCAGGTTCATCGGGAATCCATAGCAGGCTAAGCAAGTGCCTTAGTCTAACCGGGCTGCCATGGATAAGCCGCGAATCTTTTGCCGAATTCGCTGGCACGTGCGCCCCTTGTTGGAGCCGGCCTTGCCGGGGATCGAGCGCGCAGCGCTCGCACACCGGAATGCACAGTGCAGCAGACACACCGCCCATGCAGGGTCGGTAGCCGCTTCGCGCCGGTTCGCCAGCAAGGCTGGCTCCTACAGGCGAAGCGGCTACCGGCTTGTTCAGGCCACAAGCTCGGCCTTGTAACCCTCATCGACAATCGCCTGCACGATCTGCGGCGCCTGCAGCGAACTGTCGACGCGCACCTGCTTGCTGGCCAGGTCCACCTCTACGATGGCCTGTGCATCCTGGCTCTGTACCGCACGGGTCACGGCCTTCACACAGTGGCCACAGGTCATGCCTTGAACAGTGAATACTTGCATGGGAACTACCTCCTTGGGATTTGAGCGCAGTCTCAAGCTTGCCATCGGGGCAAGGTCAAGTGCATGCCGAACTGGAAATCCGCGCCAAGCTCGGCCAAGCTGCGCCCTTGTCGAACGATCAGCAGGAGATTCATTCATGGGCAGGGCAGCATTGGGCCTTATCGGTTTGCTCGGGTTGTGCAGCATCGTGCCCCTGGCCAGCGCCGAAGGGCCGTCGGACTACAGCGTGTTGATCATTTCCCGCGAGCGTCTGGAGGTCGCCACGTCCTGCGAGATCGGCATCTATCTCAACGACCAGCTGTCGGCGCGACTGTTCCAGGAACACTCCACCTCGTTCAACCTGCCGGGCGGCCCGGTGAACGTGCGCCTGCGCCTGCTTCCCGGGCAGGCACCGGGCTGCAACAACGGCATCGAGAACCAGCGCAGCACGCGAATCAACGTACTGGCGGGCCAGGTCAACAAGTACCGCATCGTCATGGACAACAATGGCCTCAGCCTGAAGAAGGCCGCTCTGGGCTATTGACCTTGCCAATGGGGTAAGGTTGATGCTTGGCGCCTGTCCAAGGAGGAGAGCCCCATGTCCGCATCAACCACCTTCGATCTGCCGATTCAAGGCATGACCTGCGCCAGCTGCGCCGGTCGTGTCGAGCGCGCCCTGCGCAAAGTCGCCGGCGCCGAACACGTCAGCGTCAACCTCGCCACCGAACACGCCCGGGTGCAAGCCCCTGCCGACGCCCTGCCGGCACTGGTCGACGCCGTCAGCCAGGCCGGTTACAGCGTGCCCGCCCAGAGCCTCGAACTGCAGATTGGCGGCATGACCTGCGCCAGCTGTGCCGGGCGCGTGGAGCGGGCCTTGAACAAGGTGCCCGGCGTACAGCGGGTCAGCGTCAACCTGGCCAACGAGCGCGCGCACATCGAGCTGCTGGGGCAGGTCGACAGCGCGCTGCTGATCGACGCGGTGACCCAGGCAGGTTACACGGCCAGCCTGCCGCAAGCGGGCAAGGCCGACCAGGCCGACGCCGAGCGACGCCTGCGCAAGGAGCGCTGGTCGGTCGGCCTGGCCATACTGCTGGCCCTGCCGCTGGTGCTGCCGATGCTGCTGCAGCCCTTCGGCATCCACTGGATGCTGCCGGCCTGGGCACAGTTCGTACTGGCCACCCCCGTGCAGTTCATCCTGGGCGCACGCTTCTATGTCGCGGCCTGGAAGGCGGTACGCGCCGGGGCCGGCAACATGGACCTGCTGGTAGCCCTGGGCACCAGCGCCGGTTACGGCCTGAGCCTGTACGAATGGGCACGGGCCACTGCAGGCAGCATGCCGCACCTGTATTTCGAAGCCTCGGCGGTAGTCATCGCCCTGGTGCTGCTGGGCAAGTACCTGGAAAGCCGCGCCAAGCGCCAGACCGCCAGTGCCATCCGCGCCCTCGAAGCCCTGCGCCCTGAGCGCGCCCTGCAGGTGATCGACGGCCAGGAGCGCGACGTACCCATCAGCGCCCTGCGCCTGCATGACCTGGTGCGCGTGCTGCCTGGCGAACGCTTCCCGGTGGACGGTGAGGTGATCGAGGGCCAGAGCCATGCCGACGAAGCCCTGATCAGCGGCGAAAGCCTGCCCGTGCCCAAGCAGCCGGGCGACCGCGTGACCGGCGGCGCCATCAACGGCGAAGGCCGCCTGCTGGTAAGTGTGCTGGCCCTGGGTACTGAAACCGTGCTGGCGCGCATCATCCGCCTGGTCGAAGACGCCCAGGCCGCCAAGGCCCCCATCCAGAAACTGGTCGACCGGGTCAGCCAAGTGTTCGTGCCAGCCGTGCTGGTGCTGGCCCTGGCAACCCTGGTCGGCTGGTGGCTGGCCGGCGCGCCAATCGAAACCGCGCTGATCAATGCCGTGGCCGTGCTGGTCATCGCCTGCCCCTGTGCCCTGGGCCTGGCCACACCCACCGCGATCATGGCCGGTACCGGCGTGGCCGCGCGCCACGGCATCCTGATCAAGGACGCCGAAGCGCTGGAGCGTGCCCATGCAGTCAACCGCGTGGTGTTCGACAAGACCGGCACCCTCACTTCCGGCAGCCCGCGCATCGTTCACAGCAAGGCCCAGGGCATCGAGGCAGGCGAACTGCTGCAACTGGCCGGCGCCCTGCAACGCGGCAGCGAACACCCGCTGGCCAAGGCGGTACTGGATGCCTGCCAGGAGCAGGGCCTGACCGTACCCGACATCGACGACAGCCAATCGCTGACCGGCCGCGGCATCGCCGGCCACCTCAATGGCCGCGATCTGGCCCTGGGCAACCGTCGCCTGCTGGAAGAAAGCGGCCTGCAACCGGGTGAACTCGCCACCAGCGCCCAGGCCTGGGAGGCCGAGGGGCGCACCTTGTCGTGGCTGATCGAGCGCGGTGCGCAACCACGGGTGCTGGGCCTGTTCGCCTTCGGCGACAGCCTCAAGCCTGGCGCAGACGCCGCCGTACGCCAGCTGAGCCAACAGGGCATCAGCAGCCACCTGCTGACCGGCGACAACCGCGGTAGCGCCAAGGTGGTGGCCCAGGCCCTTGGCATCAATGACGTGTACGCCGAGGTGCTGCCGGCCGACAAGGCCGCCACTGTTCTCGAACTGAAGAAATCGGGTGTGGTAGCGATGGTGGGTGACGGCATCAACGACGCGCCGGCCCTGGCCGCCGCCGACATCGGCATCGCCATGGGTGGCGGCACCGATGTGGCCATGCAGGCCGCCGGCATCACCCTGATGCGCGGCGACCCGCGCCTGGTACCGGCCGCCCTGGAGATCAGCCGCAAGACCTACGCCAAGATCCGCCAGAACCTGTTCTGGGCCTTCATCTATAACCTGATCGGTATTCCGCTGGCGGCCTTCGGCCTGCTCAACCCGGTGCTGGCCGGTGCGGCCATGGCCCTGTCGAGCGTCAGCGTGGTCAGCAACGCCTTGCTGCTCAAAACCTGGAAACCGCAAACGCCGCCACAGGACGATGCCCCATGAACATCGGACAAGCCGCCAAACGTACCGGCCTGAGCGCCAAGATGATCCGCTACTACGAGTCCATCGGCCTGCTCAAGCCGGCCTCGCGCAGCGACAGTGGCTACCGCCTCTACCAGCAGGACGACCTGCACGCGCTGGCATTCATCAAGCGCTCGCGAGACCTGGGGTTTTCATTGGAGGAAGTGGCCAAACTGCTGACCTTGTGGCAGGACCGCCAGCGCGCCAGCGCCGACGTGAAAGCCCTGGCCAACGAGCATATCGCCGACCTGAACCGGCGCATCGACGAGCTGGTGAGCCTGCGCGATACGCTGAGCGAGCTGGTCGCCCACTGCCAGGGGGACGATCGCCCCGACTGCCCGATCCTCAAGGACCTGGCAGCCGGCAGCTGCTGTCACTAGCGCGTTACTGCATCCATGGCGGTGGCGGTTCCTCGGCCTTGGCCGGGCCGTTCTCCGCCTCGGCGCGTGCAGCCTGCCGGCGCGCCTCGTCCAGGCGTGCCGCTTCGATCTCGCGCATCACCCCGTCGACATCGGCGCTGTGCTCGTCCTCCGCGAACTGCCCGCTCAGCGGGCTTTCCGGAGTCAGCTCGCCGGCCTCGTACAACGCCCACATTTCCTTGGCGTAGCGGGTGGCCTTGAGCTCCGGGGCAAACTGGCCGAAGTACCCGGCCATGTTCCCCACATCGCGCTCGAGCATGCTGAACGCATGGTTGTTGCCGGCCGCATCCACCGCCTGGGGCAGGTCGATGATCACCGGGCCGTCAGGGCCGAGCAGCACGTTGAATTCCGACAGGTCGCCATGCACCAGGCCGGTGCACAGCATCAGCACGATCTGGCGGATCACGAAGTCGTGGTACTCGCGGGCCTGATCGGCCTCCAGGTGCACGTCGTTCAGGCGTGGCGCCGCATCGCCATGGGCATCGGACACCAGCTCCATCAACAGCACCCCATCGAGAAAATCGAACGGCTTGGGTACCCGCACGCCGGCACTGGCCAGGCGAAACAGGGCTGCCACCTCGGCATTCTGCCAGGCCTCCTCGGCCTCTTTGCGCCCATACTTGGAGCCCTTGGCCATGGCCCGCGCCTGGCGGCTGTTGCGCACCTTGCGGCCCTCCTGGTATTCGGCGGCCTGACGGAAGCTGCGCTTGTTGGCCTCTTTGTAGACCTTGGCGCAGCGCAGCTCGGTACCGCACCGCACCACGTACACCGCGGCTTCCTTGCCACTCATCAGGGGTCGGATGACTTCATCGACCAGCCCGTCTTCTATCAGTGGTTCTATGCGTTTTGGAGTCTTCATCGGCTTTTGTTCTGGGTCCTGTTTTGCCAAACACACGGGTATCACGGGTTGCCGGCCATCGTCTCACAGCCATGAGCCAGATGCGCGCTCACGATACAACAAGGCCCTCAAAGGAAGTGGACCCGATAATGTCCAAATAATTTAATCCCGCCTGCACCGAGTGCCCCCTGGCTTCCCGGACATGGCAGACACTCACTGCCTGAACAGTTCCCCCGGCGTTGCCCCGAACAAGCCCTTGAACGCCACGATGAACGCCGACGTCGACTCATAGCCGCAACCCAGCGCCGCCTGGGTCACGCTCTGCCCCTGCTCCAGCGCCTGCAGCGACGACAGCAGGCGCATGCGCTGGCGCCAGCCGCGAAAGCTCAGCCCCGTCTCGCGCTGAAACAACCGCATCAGGGTCTTCTGCGAACGCCCCAGGCGCTCGGCCCAGTAGGCCAGGCCGGCGTCCTGCTCCGGGTGCGCCAGCAATGCATTGCACACCTCGAGCAGGCGCGGGTGCTGCGGCAGCGGCAACGAAAAACCCACCTCGGGCAGCCCCTGCAACTGCTCCAGCAGCACCTGCACCAGATGTGCCTCGGGGCTCTCGCCTTCGGCGTAATCCACCGGGAACAGGCAGAACTGCTTGATCAGCTCACGGGCCAGCGGCGTCACCTCCAGCACCCGGCAGCGCGGCCCGGCCCACGCCGCATCGGCCTGACGCACATACAGGCTGCGCATTTCGGCACGGGTCGAGGTAATCACCTCATGCTCCACCCCGGCCGGTATCCACACGCCCCACTGCGGCGGCGCAAAAAAACTGCCCTCGGCGGTGTACACCCCCAGCACCCCGCTGATCGCATAGGAAAACTGTATCCAGTCGTGTCGATGACGCGGCGTCCACGAGCCGGCCCCCAGGCTTTCGGCACGCGCATACAGTGGCCGCGGCAGGGCATCGAGCAGCGGGATTGGGCGTGGCAGCAGATTTTGTCCGTTACTCGGCATCGTTTGGCCTTGTGTCGCGAGACGGAAGAATGGCCACAGGTTAGCCTGCCGCTTGTTTATTACAAGATGATTCGCAGGCCCGCCTATGCAAGCTCACCTCAAGCGCGTGGTAACCGACTGGTTCCTGTGCGGCATGTTTCTCGCCACCTTCCTCGCCTGGCTGTTCCCGCACTTCGGTGCCAGCGGCGGCTCGATGCACGCCGAATACGTGATCAACATCGGCGTGTTCGTGGTGTTCTTCCTGCACGGCATCAACCTGTCCAGCGAACAGATCCGCCATGGCCTGAAGAACTGGCGCCTGCACCTGATGGTGCAGGGCTTCACCTTCGTGGTTTTCCCGCTGCTGTGGTGGCTGGGCAACAGCGTGCTGGGCAGCCATGTGCCGGCGCTGCTGATGCTGGGCTTCCTGTACCTGTGCGCCCTGCCCTCGACCATCTCCTCGTCGGTGGCGCTGACCGGCAGCGCCGGCGGCAACGTACCCGCCGCGATCCTCAACGCCAGCCTGTCCAGCGTGCTGGGCATCTTCCTGACCCCGTGGCTGGTGAGCCTGGTGGTGGGCAACGGCAGCGATGGCATCGACCTGGGCGCCACCCTGCTCGACCTGTGCGCCATGCTCCTGCTGCCGCTGGTGCTGGGGCAGTTGCTGCGCCCGTGGCTGGGCCGCTTCTTTGCCCGCCACAAGCGCTACACCAACGTGATGGACAAGGTGGTGATCCTGCTACTGGTGTACGCGGCGTTCTGCAACTCGATGATCTCGGGGCTGTGGCAGCAGCAGGGTGGCTCGGTACTGCTCACCGCCGTTCTGGGCAGCGCCTTGCTGCTGGCGCTGATCCTGTGGCTGACCACCCGCAGCGCGCGGCTGCTCAGGTTCAGCCCGGCCGACGAGATCGCCGCAGTGTTCTGCGCCAGCAAGAAATCCCTGGCCGCCGGCGCACCGATGGCCGCATTGATCTTCGGCGCCCATCCCGGGCTGGGGCTGATTCTGCTGCCGATCATGATCTATCACCCGCTGCAGTTGATCGTGTGCTCGATCATGGCCGAACACTACGCCAACCGCCCGGCGCCCCTGGCCAAGGAGGCGCCGCTGGTCAGCGCTCGATGATCGCGGTCACGCCCTGCCCGCCCGCGGCGCAGATCGAAATCAGCCCGCGGCCCTGGCCGGCCTCGTCCAGCAGCTTGGCCAGGTTGGCCAGAATGCGCCCGCCGGTGGCGGCGAACGGGTGCCCTGCAGCCAGCGAACTGCCCTTGACGTTGAGCCTGTCGCGGTCGATGGCGCCCAACGGCTCGCTCAGGCCCAGCCGGCTCTGGCAGTAGTCGGCGTCTTCCCAGGCCTTCAGCGTGCACAGCACCTGGGCGGCGAAGGCTTCGTGGATCTCGTAGAAGTCGAAGTCCTGCAGGGTCAGGCCGTTGCGCTCCAGCAGTCGAGGTACCGCATAGGCCGGCGCCATCAGCAGCCCCTCCTGGCCTTTGACGAAATCCACCGCAGCATTCTGACCATCGAGAAAATACGCCTTGATCGGCAGCCCGCGCTCGCGCGCCCACTCTTCGCTGGCCAGCAGTACCACCGAAGCGCCATCGGTCAGTGGCGTGGAGTTGCCCGCCGTCAGCGTGCCCTTGGCGCTGCGCTCGAACACCGGCTTGAGGCTGGCAAGTTTCTCCAGGGTCAGGTCCGGGCGCAGGTTGTGATCGCGGGTCAGGCCCAGGAAGGGCGTGAGCAGGTCATCCTGCCAGCCTTCGGCAAACGCCCGGGCCAGGTTCTGGTGGCTGCGCAAGGCCAGCTCGTCCTGCTCGGCACGGCCTATCTGCCAGGTCTGCGCCATCAGCTCGCAGTGCTCGCCCATCGACAGCCCGGTACGCGGCTCGCCATTGCGCGGCAGCTCGGGCTTGAGGTGCCAGGGCCTCAGTTGCAGGAACACCTTGAGCTTGTCGCCCGTGGTCTTGGCCCGATTGGCCTGCAGCAGCAACTTGCGCAGCCCCTCGTTGACCGCAATCGGCGCATCGGAGGTGGTGTCCACGCCGCCGGCAATGCCGCTGTCGATCTGCCCCAGGGCGATCTTGTTGGCCACCATCAGCGCGGTTTCCAGCCCCGTGGCGCAGGCCTGCTGCAGGTCATAGGCCGGGGTCTGCGGCGACAGCCGCGAGCCCAGCACGCATTCGCGGGTCAGGTTCATGTCGCGCGAGTGCTTGAGCACCGCGCCCGCCGCCACTTCGCCCAGTTGCAGGCCATGCAGGCCGAAACGCTCCACCAGCCCTTCGATTGCCGCAGTCAGCATCGCCTGGTTGCTGGCCGTGGCGTAGGGCCCGTTGGAGCGGGCGAACGGGATTCGATTGCCGCCGATGATCGCGACCCGACGTAAAGCGCGCATGCACAGACTTCCTTATTCCGAGACGGGATAGACCCGCTATAGCGTAGGTGTTTTTTCGCCAGTCGAACGACCGAAGGCGAAACATGGTCCACACTTTGGTGCTTAATTTCCGGGAGACGTTCACATGAGCGACCGCTATATCGACTTCGCCAACTCTTCATTCGGTCGGCGCGTGGCCGGTGCCGTCGGCCTGCCCACCCCCGCCCGCCTGGAGCGCTGGGAAGCCGGCAGGCTGCGCCCGGTCGAAGGCGCCCTGCTGCTCGGCGGCGGGCCGCTGGTGACGAACGTGGCCGCCTTTGCCAGGCGCCTGACCGACGAGGTCTACAGCTATGCCGATGAAAGCCTCGAACTGCCGGCCTGGGTCGCGGGCCTGGGGCCCAAGCTCAAGGCCGTGGTGTTCGACGCCAGCCACCTGAGCGACAGCGACCAGCTCAAGCAACTGCGCGAGTTCTTCCAGCCGCTGCTGCGCAGCCTGGCTGCCAGTGCGCACATCGTGATCCTGGGGCGCGCGCCCGAATCGCTGGACGACCCGCTGGCCAGCGTGGCGCAGCGGGCCCTGGAAGGTTTCAGCCGTTCGCTGGCCAAGGAACTGCGCAACGGCGCCACCCTGCAACTGCTGTATGTGGACCCGGCCGCGCAGGACCAGCTCGAAGGTGCGCTGCGCTTCTTCCTCTCGCCCAAGAGCGCCTTCATCAGCGGCCAGGTGCTGCGCCTGACCGCCTGCGCCACCCAGGTACAGGACTGGTCGCGCCCGCTGGCCGGGCGCAAGGCGCTGGTCACCGGTGCGGCCCGCGGCATCGGCGCCGCCATTGCCGAAACCCTGGCCCGTGACGGCGCCGAGGTGGTGCTGCTCGACGTGCCCCAGGCCAAGGCCGACCTCGACGCCCTGGCCGCGCGCCTGGGTGGGCGCAGCGTGGCGCTGGACATCTGCGCCAGCGATGCATCGGCGCACCTGCTCGAAGCGCTCCCCGAGGGCATCGACATCGTCGTGCACAACGCCGGCATCACCCGCGACAAGACCCTGGCCAACATGACCCCCGAGTACTGGGACGCCGTGCTCGCGGTCAACCTCAAGGCCCCCCAGGTGCTGACCCAGGCGCTGCTCGACGGCGGCGCGCTGCACGACAACGCACGCATCGTGCTGCTGGCCTCGATCAGCGGTATCGCCGGCAACCGCGGGCAAGCCAACTATGCCGCCAGCAAGGCCGGCCTGATCGGCCTGGCCCAGGCCTGGGCGCCGCTGCTGGCCAAGCGGGGTGCCAGCATCAATGCAGTGGCCCCCGGCTTCATCGAAACACGCATGACGGCGGCCATCCCCTTCGCCCTGCGCGAAGCCGGGCGACGCATGAGTTCCCTGGGCCAGGGCGGCCTGCCGCAGGACGTTGCCGAAGCCGTGGCCTGGCTGGGACAGCCCGGCAGTGGCGCGGTCAACGGCCAGGTGCTGCGCGTATGCGGCCAGGCCGTGATGGGGGCATGAGCATGGACCGACACTGGCACGATCTGCACCGCACGCAAGGGCTGAGCGGGCTGTACCTGAAGGCTGCGCGCAAGCGCAGCATCACCGGCGACAGCCTGCCCGCCAGCGGCCTGCACTGCGCCATCGGCGTGAATCCACAGCGCCTGCAGGCCTACCGCAAGCTCTGCCACTTCGGCGACGACAGCCACCTGCCGCCGACCTTCCCCCATGTGATGGCGTTCGCCCTGCAACTGCAACTGCTGACCGCCGACGACTTCCCGTTCCCGCTGCTGGGCCTGGTGCACCTGAACAACCTCATCCGCGTGGTGCGCCCGCTGGGTGGCATCGGCACGCTGCGCTTCAGCGTGTTCGTCGACAACCTGCAGCCCCACGCCAAGGGTGCGACCTTCGACCTGATGACCGAAGCCGAAGACAGCCTGGGGCTGCTCTGGCACGAGCGCAGCCGCATGCTGTGTCGCGGCGTCAAGCTCGAAGGCGAGCCACCCGCCGTCGACCCCCCTGAACCGCTGCCTCTGGGCGAGCTGACCCGCTGGTATGCCGACAGCGACATCGGCCGGCGCTACGCCAAGGTCTGCGGCGACTACAACCCCATCCATCTGAGTGCGCTCAGCGCTCGCCTGTTCGGGTTTCCCCAGGCCATCGCCCATGGCATGTGGAGCAAGGCCATGGCGTTGGCCGCGCTGCGCGGGCACCTGCCGCTCAGCGGCTACGAGGTGGACGTGGCCTTTCACAAGCCCGTGCGCCTGCCCAGCGAAGTGGTGCTGGAGGGCAGCGCAGTCGCACCCGACGGCCAGTTCCGCCTGGTGGGCCATGGCGACCTGGTGCACATGACCGGCAGTTGGCACACGCTGCACGAATCTTCTAGACCTGCCTGACGGACCGGGCGATAACGGCTTTCTTTGCCGGTAGCACACGATGAACAGCAATTGGACCTGCGCCAGGAGCCCGATACCGGCATCGAGACCCTGCGCGCGCATTTTCGCGGGCATGCCTATGATCCGCACTGGCACGACAGCTACCTGGTGGGCGTGACCGAACAGGGCGTCCAGCAGTTCACCTGTCGCCGCGCCCGCCACCAGAGCACACCGGGCAAGGTGTTTCTGCTCGAACCCGGCGAGTTGCACGACGGCGATGCGCCCAGCCCCGAGGGCTTCACCTACCGCATGCTCTACCTCGACCCGCAATGGCTGGAGCGCGAGCTGCGCGGCTTTACCGAGCATGCCCCGCCCGCCAGCCAACCCGGTTTTGCCCACACCCTGGCCAGCGACCCGCGCCTGGCAGCGGCCACCGCATGCGCCTTCCAGTCGCTGCACGAACCGGAGCTGCGCATGGTGCGCCAGGCGGCACTGGACCAGTTGCTGGAGCACCTGAGCGGGCATCTGCAATGGCGCCGCCGGCTCGACCCCGACCCGCGCCTGCCGCTGGTGGCGCAAAGGGCGCGCGACTATCTGCATGCACACCTGCACCACGACATCGGCCTCGAGCAACTGGCCGCAGCGTGCAACATCGACCGCTTTCGCCTGAGCCGCGCCTTCAAGGCCGCGTTCGGGCTGGCGCCCCACGCCTACCTGGTGCAACTGCGCCTGGCCCATGCACGCCGGCTGCTGGCGGCAGGATCAAGCCCGGCACAGGTGGCGCCAGCGCTGGGCTTTGCCGACCAGAGCCACCTGGGGCGCTGGTTCCTGCGCGCCTATGGCATGACCCCGGCACAGTACCGCAGGCGCTGCACAAAGCTTCCAGACTGACGCGCGCCAACACGCGAGCATGCAAGCCCCTCTACCAAGGAGCCTGCCCATGCTGGCCTTCATGCTGTTTGCCTTCGTTGCGTCCATCACCCCCGGGCCGACCAATTTCCTGGTACTGAGCAACAGCGCCAGCCATGGCCTGCGCGCTGCATTGCCAATCATCCTGGGGGCCGGTGCAGGCGCCGCGCTGATCGTCTGGCTGGTGGGCAGCGGCATGGGCGAGGCACTGTTCCGGGCCCCGGCGGTGCAGCCGCTGCTCAACGGGCTGGGCGTGGCCTGGCTGACATGGCTGGCGTGGAAGATCTTTCGCAGCCCAGTGCAGGTGCAGCAATCGGGCGCGACGTCGGCAAGGCTCGGCCTGTGGGGCGCGGCGTCGTTGCAGGTGATCAACCCCAAGACGTGGATGATGGCGCTGGCGGTGGCCAGCGTGTTCATCGATGCCGCAGCCAGCGACCGCCTGCTGCAGGTGACGCACCTGAGCCTGGTGTTCTTCGTGATCGCGCTGCCGTGCCTGGGTGGCTGGGCCTTGCTCGGCAGCGGGGCGCGGCGCCTGAGCGGTTCGCCGGTGGTGCTGCGCCGGGTCAATCAGGGGCTGGCGCTGCTGTTGCTGGTGTCGGCCTGGGCCAGCCTCTGGCAGTAAGGCCCCATGCACCTGACACAGGGCTTGCAGGAGCCGGCGTTGCCGGCGAACAGGCCAGCACAATCCCCTGAAAAACCCGCCGACCCGCGCTAAGCTACGCCGCACGAGGAGAGCCCCCACCCATGAACCTGCAAGAACTCACCACCCGCCTGCACACCATCCGCGACAACAACGACTGGCGCGGCTTCCACAGCCCCAAGAACCTGGCCATGGCCGCCAGCGTGGAAATGGCCGAGCTGGTGGAGATCTTCCAGTGGCTCAGCGAGGACCAGTCGCGCCAGCTGTCCCCCGAGCAGCTCGAACACGCCGGCCAGGAAGTCGGCGACGTGGTGCTCTACCTGTTGCTGCTGTGTAGCGAACTGGGCCTGGACATGGACCAGGTGGTGCGCAGCAAGCTGGCCGACAGCGAACGGCGCTTCGCCCGATGAAAGACCGCCACTTCGACGCCCTGGCGACCCGCTTCGCCGAAAAGATCTACGGCGGCGCCAAGGGCGCCATCCGCCTCGCGGTGCTCCAGGCCGACCTCGCCGAAGCCCTGCCCGACCGCCCCCTGCGCGTGCTCGACATCGGCGCGGGCCTGGGCCACATGGCCCTGTGGCTGGCCGAGCGCGGCCACCGGGTGACCCTGGCCGAACCCGCCGCGCCGATGCTCGAGGGCGCCCGCGAACGCTTCGCCGCCGCCGGCCAGCCAGCCACTTTCATCCAGGCGCCCTGGCAGGAACTGCTTGGCCAGCTCACCGAACCCTACGACCTGGTGCTGTGCCACGCCGTGCTCGAATGGCTGGCCGAACCCGAGACCATCCTGCCGGTGCTGCACCAGCTCACCCGCGCCGACGGCCTGCTGTCGCTGGCCTTCTACAACCGCGACGCACTGGTGTATCGCAACCTGCTCAAGGGCCATTTCCGCAAACTGCGCGGGGCCAGCCTGGCCGGTGAAAAGCAGAGCCTGACCCCGCAAAAACCACTTGATCCGCGCGAACTCCGGGCGCACCTTGAAGGTCTGTGGGATATACACAGCGAGAGCGGTGTACGGGTGTTCCACGACTACATGCCCGTCGAGTTCCAGGCCAAGGCAGAACTGCTCGACCTGCTCGAAATGGAACTGGCGCACCGCCGCCACCCGGCCTTTGCCGGCCTGGGCCGCTACCTGCACTGGATGTGCCACCCACGCTGAGTACCGAGCCGTGTCTGCCGGGAGACTGCCATGCCGTACCGTTTGATCCTGGGCCTGCTGTGCCTGGCCCTGGCCGCCTGCCAGGGCAGCAACCCGTATGTGGCCAGCTCCCGACCGCTGCCGCCGGCCCCGCCCCAGGCGGCCACCACCTTCGACGCCAGCGCCTACCCGGCACCAGCCCGTGACTATGGCCGTTACCGCAGCTGGTCATGGCGCAACGGCCAGCTCCCGGCCGGCAGCGCCTCCAGCGACCCGGCCGAGCTTGCCGACGCAGTCAGCGCCGCCCTCGACCAGCGCGGCCTGCGGCCTGCGCGCAACACCCGCAGCGACCTGCTGGTCAGTGCCGACCTGCGCATGGAACGGCGCCTGCGCCAGGTACGCGACGATTACTACCCCTATGACAACTACGGCTACGGGGGCATCGGCTACAACCGCTACGGTGGCTATCGCAACGGCTATGGTGTGTATGGCAGCGTGCCGATCATACGCACCTACCAGGTCGACGTGATGGTGGTACGCCTGGACCTGTTCGATGCCGGCAGCGGCCAGCCGGTCTGGAGCGCCAGCGCAGAAACCACCAGCCAGGGCTCACCGAGCGAGCGCGCCCGCGCCCTGCGCGATGCCGTGCACAAGGCCCTGGATGGCTACCCCCCAAGCTGAAGGCAACCGGAGAATCATCATGCTGCGCCGTCTCGCTCTACTCCCCCTGTTGGCCCTGCTGGCGCTGCTCGGCGCCTGCCAGAGCAACAACGTCACCCAGGACTTCGATGCCAGCCGCGACTTTGCGGCCTACCGCAGCTGGAGCTGGCAGGAGCCGGCCCTGCAATATCGCCCGGACGACCCGCGAATCAAGAGCGACCTCACCGAGCAGCGCATCCGCCAGGCCGTCAGCGAACAGCTCGACCAGCGTGGCCTGCGCCCGGCCCAGGGCAACACCAGGGGTGACCTCAAGGTGCAGACCTACCTGATCGTCGAAAACCGCCAGCAGCAGATCACCACCAACTACGGCGGTGCCTGGGGCGGTTACTGGGGTGGCTACTGGGGCGGCCCGGCCTACAACGAGACCCGCAGCGTCGACTACAAGGTCGCCACCATCCAGGTCGACCTGTTCGACAGCCGCGACGGCAAGCTGGTATGGCGCGGCAGCGCCGAGCAGATCATGAACAACTACCCGCCCGGCCCCGCCGAGCGCAACACCGCGATCCAGAATACCGTGGCCAAGGTACTGGCCAACTACCCGCCGCACTGAGCCGGCGATGGCCGGTCGCCACCTCAAGGCGACTGGCCATTATCTTGACTACACTTCTTTGACGCATGCGTTCGCGCACGGCCTGGTGCCGGCAAAGGAGTGCTCGTGGCTACCCGATTCCCAACCCGGCAGCGTGGCGCGATCGGCCTGATGGCCGCCCTGACACTGGCCCTGGCGCTGGTGTTCGCCCTGTTGGTGATCGATAGCGGGCGGCTCTATCTGGAACAGCGTTCGCTGCAGCGGGTGGTCGACATGGCCGCCCTCGAAGCGGCTGGGCAAAGTGCGGTGTGCACCGGCAGCGGCCCGCAGGCGGCGACCGTGGCCCAGGCCAGCGCCGCACGCAACGGCTTCGCGCCCGGCGCCAAGCATACCCTGGCCACCACCTGCGGCACCTTGCAGACCGGTGCCGGCAGCCGGCGCACCTATACCGTCAACCCGAGCAAGAGCGAAGCGATCCGGGTCAGTGCCAGCAGCGCCGTGGCCACCAGCATTGCCGCCGGTGTACAGGCCCTGCTGAGCGGCGACGCCGTGCCGGCCACCACCACCCTGCACGCCAGTGCGGTGGCCTCGCTGCCCAAGCCACCGCAGGCGATGCTGCGTCTCAAGAGCACCCTGCTGACCATCGACACACGCAAGTCCGATGTGCTCAACGCCCTGTTCAAAGCCCTTGGCGGCAACGTCAACCTCGACGTACTGGGCTGGCAGGGCATCGCCGATGTCAACGTCGACCTGCTGAGTTTTCTCGATGCCCTGGCCATCAAGGCCGGGGTGCAGGTGGGCAATTACGATGAACTGCTGGGCAAACAGCTGCACCTGACCGACCTGCTCGATGTCGCCGTTGAACTCGCCCGGCGCGGCGGCGCGGCGGCCCAGGTGGTGACCGACCTCGGCAAGCTGGTACTCGGTGCCGGCAACAACCCGCTGGTCAAGCTGGGCGATATCCTCGACATCCAGAACGGCGCGGTCCAGTCCGGCCTGGATGCCCAGATGCAACTGCTGCAACTGCTCAAGGCCTCGGTGATGCTGGCCAACAAGAACACTGCGGCCACCGCCGAGGTGCCGCTCAACATCCCGCCGCTGGTCAAGGCCAACCTGCGCCTCAAGGTCATAGAACCCGAACAGATCTCCGCCGTGGGCAACCCGCAGTACGACACCATCAAGGTGCACACCGCTCAGGTCCGTGCGCTGGTCAGCCTGGAGCTGCCGCTGCTCAACAGCATCACCGGCCTGCTCAACGCCGTGCTCGACCTGGCCGAACCGCTGACCAACGTGGTCAGCAACCTGCTCAGCCTCAATCTGGTGGCCACGCTGGAGTCGGTGTTCTGCCTGCTGGCGATCCCGTGCAAGGTCAGCGACGTCCGTTTGCTGCCAGGGGTGGTACACCTGGACATCGGCCTGGAAGTCGCCAGCGCCAGCAGCCAGGTCACCCGCTACAGCTGCAAGCCGGACAAGACCCTGACCGCCAGCACCCGCAGTTCGGCGCTCAACGTTTCGGTGGGCATGTTCAGCGATCCCCAGGCCTTTTTCAGCACGGGCAACACCGCCATCTCGCCGCTGCCGCTGATCGACATCGGCAGCAAATACTGCACGCGCTTCCTGATACTGCCGTCCACCTGCGGCGCGCGCACCGCCTTCGCTGGCGGTGGCGTAGGGCTCAAGGTCAATGCGCCGCTGCTGGGCAGCAACTCCACCGGGCCTGCCACCGACCTGCTGTTTCGCAACGCCAGCGCGCCACCGGACATCGACCTGCCACCGGCCTACATGGCCACCTCGGCCAGCGATATCGTGCAGAGCCTGAACAACACCATCAATGGCATCGAGCTGCAGGTGTACCGCCCGCTCAACGGCAACCTGCTCGGCAACGTGCTGGTGGTGGCCGGCAACCTGCTCGATGACGTCAAGGCGCTGCTGCAGCCAGTGATCAGGAACCTGCTCGGCAAGTTGGTCGACCCGCTGGTCAACACACTGCTCAAGGCACTGGGGCTGGACCTGGTGAACGTCGAGGTCGGTGCCAACCTCACCTGTGACGGCAACCGCGCTCAGCTGATGCTCTGAACCGGCAGCTCGATCACGAAACACGCGCCCTCGGCGCCATTGTGTGCGCTGAGCAACCCGCCCATGCCCTCGATGATTCCGCCACTCACCGACAGGCCCAGCCCGGTCCCCACGCCGCTGGGCTTGGTGGTGAAGAACGGCTCGAAAATCCGCTCCAGCAGCCGCGGGTCGATGCCGCCGGCATTGTCGCGCACCTGCAGGCGCACCCCACCCGCCACCGGCTCGGCCTCCACCGCGATCCAGGGGCGCAACTGCGGGTCGGCCTCACGCCGGCCCAGCAAGGCGTCGCGGGCATTCACCACCAGGTTGATCAGCACCTGCTCCAGCTGATCGGCATGGCCGCGCACATGGCAGCCGCTCAGCACCGGGCCCAGGTTCAGCGCCACGCCCTTGCCGGCCAGGCCGTCGGCCAGCAACGACACGGCACCCTCAACCGCCTGCCAGGGCTCGAACAGTTGCTGTTCGACCTCCGAACGCCGCCCGAACACGCGCATGTGGTCCACCACCTTCGAGGCCCGCAGCACCTGCGCATCGATGCGCCTGAGCTTGTCCTGCAGGTATTCCACCTGCACGTCGCCGTTCTCCAGGCGCTTGAGCGCGTTGACCACCGCCATGCGCATCACGTTCAACGGCTGATTGATCTCGTGGGCGAGGCCGGTGGCCATTTCGCCCAGGGTGGCCATCTTCGCGCTCTGCAACAGCTGCTGCTGGCTGCGCCGCAGCGCCGTGTTGTCGCGCCCCACCGCCTGTACCTCCAGCAGACGGCCCTGCTCATCGAACAGGCCGCGGTCGGACCACACCCACCAGGCATGTTCGCGCCCCGGCAGCTCCAGGCAGATTTCGGCACTGCTCACCGGCTGCTGCGGGGTCAGGCCGGCCAGGCGCTGCACGAACGCCTCGCGCTGGGCCGGCGACATCCACTGCCCCAGGTCGCTCCCGGGCAACTGGTCAGGTAGGCACTCCAGGTAGTCGGCCAGCGGGCGGTTGCCGAACAACACAGTCAGGTCGGGCCGGTAGCGGCAGATCATCGCCGGTGAGTCCTCCACCAGCACCCGGTAACGTTCCTCGCTCTCGCGCACCCGCTCGGCGGCCAGGGTCGCCTCGGTCACGTCGAGCCAGATACCCACGGCTTCCACCGGCAGGCCCAGGTCGTCACGCAGCAGGCGCGCTTCATCCAGCACCCAGTGGTAGATGCCCTGCGCATCGCGCAGGCGGTAGCGGCTGCGCACCTGGCCCTCGCGCAGCAGGTCGCGGGTACGTTGCAGCCACAGCGCCTGGTCGTCGGGGTGTACCCAGTGCGCCGGTTGCAGGTCGGCAGCGGGCGTCCAGCCAAGCAGCGGCTGCAGGCTGGCACTGAAGAATTCGGCCTGCAGCGCACCGGCGTCATAGCGCTGGATATAGATCACTGCCGGCGAGCTGGCGATCAGGTTGTCCAGCCGTGCGTGCGCGGCCCTGGCCTGCTGCTCCTGGGCCTTGATATCGCTGATGTCGAGCATGAAACCCTGCAGACGTCGCTGCTGCCCCAGCCCGTGCACATCGCCACAGATGCGGTACCAGCGCAGCGACGCGGCCTGCAGGCGCACGCACAGTTGCAGGCTGCAGCCCTCGCGCTGCAGCGCCTCGAACGCCAGTTGCGCCGCCTCCCGGTCGGCCGGGTGCAGCAGCGCCCACCAGGCCGGCAGCGCCAGTTGCGCACTCACGCCGAAACTGGCCGCCAGCCCCGGTGCCAGGTGCAGGTAGGGCTCGTGCAGCGACCACTCCCACCAGCCCGCACCGAGCAACCCCTGTACATTGTTCAGGCGCTGCTGGCTGGCCTGCAGCCGGTCGCCGGCCAGGCGCGCCAGCAGCGGCTCGGCCATGGCATCGAGCAGCAGGGGGGCCGCCTCGGGCCGGGCCTGCCCACCCTCGTCCGCGCACAGCAGCCAGGCCTGGGCCTGATGCTGCTGCGCATGGCCCACCACATACATCGGGTGAGTCGGGCAGAGCACCTGCAAGGCCGGAAACTCGGCACTGCACAGCACGCGCCCCGACGGCAGGCGGTCGAGTACCGCGCTCAGGCGTGCATCGTCGGCCCAGGGCACGCTCGATGCGTCCCGCGCGAAGGTCTGCCAGCCGCCGGGGGTGCGCAGCAGCAGCGCCGCCCAGCCCATGCGCCAGTGCCAGGCCAGGCGCTGCAACTGCTCGGCGGCCACCTGGGGCAGGCGCTCCAGGCTGCAATCGCGCAGTGCTGCGCCCACCTGGCGGGCCAGTTGCTGCTGGCGCCGGGCATCCTGGCCCTGCTGACGCTGCTGCAGCAGATCGCCCACATCGAACAACTGCAACAGCCAGTCCTCGCCCTGGGCCAGCAACCAGCCGCGGGTGTGCAGGGTGCTGCCATTGGCGGTTCTGAAGTCCAGGTCCAGCGGTTGTGCCTGCCAGTCGGCGGGCTCGCCTTCGAGCACCAGCAGGCTGTGCGCCTGCACGTAATCCTGCACCCGCGCAGCAGACTGCGCGGGCAGCGCCAGGGCACTGCGCAGCGGGCCGCCCAGGCGCAGCACGCGGCCCTTGTCATCGAGCCACAGCTGCAGGCCCACCGCCGCCGGTACCGAGGCCTGCGGTGCGGCCACCGCGGCGGCCGGGCGCCCGCGCCAGCGATCGAACAGGCCGTGGCCACCGCTCAAAGCTGAAGGCTCGCGGTGGCGCCAAGGGTTGCCGGCAGGCGTGGCACCTCGCCCACCACCGGCAGGTCGAGCACCGGCAGCACCGTCGTGAGCCGGGCCTTGGCGTAGTTGATGCGCACGGTCAGCAGGTTGGTGTTGCTCAGGGTCACGACCGCGTCGGTGCCGGGCTGGAACTTCAGCGTTCCCGGCATCCACGCCAACTGCTGGGCCAGTACCTCGCGGGCCAGTGCCGGCACATCGGTGCGGTAGGTGGCGCTGGTCGGGTCCAGCGCCATGCAGCGACGCACCGCCTCGCTGCTGGCCTGGTGGAACGACTGCAGCATCAGCAGTGGCAGGGCGTAGCTGACCACCCCGTAGAACACCGCGAAGAACACCACGAACACGGCGGCGAATTCGATCGCCGCCGCACCTTTTTGCCGTCTTGCAAGGCCTGCTTTCATGATCGCGTCTACCCTGACAATGACACCCGCAATCAAGCATAGAATCAATCACGACCAAGGGATGGCATTTCGCCTATGCAAAGCATCGTCCTGCTGCTGTGGCTCGCATTGTGTGCCGAACAGGATGCCCGAGAAAGGCAGATCAACAACACCTTGACCCTTGGCGCCGCAGCCTGCGCCCTGGCCTATCTCTTCATCACCGGGCACACCTGGATCGGCGCCGATGCCAGCGAGGGCGGCTGGGCGCTGCTGATCGTGATGCTGCTGACCCTGCCCGGCTACATGCTCGGGCGCCTGGGCGCCGCCGATGTGAAACTGCTGGGTGCGTTGGCGCTTGCCACTGATCGGATGTACCTGCTGGGCACCTTCATCGGTGCCGGGGTGGCGGTGGTGATCTGGTTGCTCAGCCGCCGCTGGCTGTGGTCCCTTCTGAGTCAGAAGGTTAAGCAACGCTTCAGGCAGGTGATCGAAGAAGCGTCAAAAAAACAGCCCTTCGCCCCCTTCGTGCTGGCCGGTTTTTTATTGGCTGCGGTATGGATCCATTGATCGAACAACCCGTCTAACCTGCTGTACATACGTTGTACATAGCCGCCAACTGCGTCTATTTTTCTAGTCACTGCCCCTCGATACCACAAGCGTCATGGCCGTACCAGGAAGGGCACGTCAGCAGGGAGTTGCGTGTGAACAAGCCAGTGAGTCCATTCAAGGTGTTGATCGTCGACGACCAGCCGTTGATCGTCGAAGAGCTGTGTGAATTCATCGAGGGCAGCGGGTACCGGTGCGTACCGTGCCACAGCAGCCAGCAGGCCATCGAGCGGTTTACCGAAGACCCGGCAATCGGCCTGGTGCTGTGCGACCTGCACATGCCCGAGCGTGACGGCATCGAGCTGGTCAAGGCGCTCAAGGCCATTGCCGGCAAGCAGCGGATCTTCGAGGCAATCATGCTCACCGGGCGGGCCGAGAAGCAGGATGTGATCAAGGCGCTGCGCGAAGGGTTCGCCGACTACTACCAGAAGCCGGTGGACCTCCCCGAATTGCTCGAAGGGCTCAAGCGCCAGGAGACCGCGTTGCTGGAGCGGCAGAAGAACTTCCAGCACCTGGGCCACCTCAACCAGAAGCTGCAGTACCTGGCCGAATCCATCGACGACCTCTACCAGGACCTGGGCAAGGCCCGCGAGCAGGTGGTGGGCACGGGCCTGGGTGGCGAGGATGCAACGGCAGCCGAGAGCATGCCGGCGATCTTCGACCAGCTGTCACCGCGCCAGCTGGACGTCGCGCGGCTGGTGGGCAAGGGCCAGACCAACTATCAGATCGCCTGCGAGCTGGGCATTACCGAGAACACGGTGAAGCTGTATGTGTCGCAGGTGCTGCGCCTGACCCACATGCACAACCGCACCCAGCTGGCCCTGGCGCTGGCGCCCAACCCCTCGGCGCTGCGTCAGCGCATCACGGCGCATTGATCGAATTCCTGTGGGAGCGGAGTCACCCGCTCTCACGGGTTTTCGCTCTGTGCAAGGACTGCTTCTGGCCGAAGGCCGTGGGAGCTGGCTTGCCAGCGAATCGAGCGTGAAGCGGTCGCTAAGTTCGAGTGCACGGTGTATCAGGCAGACCGGGGCGCAGGCCTGGCTGCCGCTGTGCGCCAGATCGCGGATGAATCCGCTCAGATACAGGGCTGCTCCCACCGCTGGTGCAATGCGCTCTCACTTGTCGCTATTGCTGGTCTTCTCCCACCGGAAGAAATCCGGAATCACGTATTTGTAGGTATCCAGCCAGCGTTGCATGCTCTGGTCGCGCTCCTTGGGCGTGGCGCTCTGCGGGGTCTTGGAGGCCTGCGCGCCGCTGGCCTGCACCTGCAACCACGCCTCGGTGGCCGACTGTGCCCTGGACGAAGGCCCGGGCTCGATCGCCTGGGCCAGGCCCGGCAGCATCACCAGCATCACCAGTATCCGACTGTTCATGACGACCTCTGCACGGCAGCCACACTGCCAGGTTTGAGTTGTTGGGCGCGCGCCTGCGCTTCGTTGAATTGCGCCGCACTCAGGCCCAGCCGGCTCACCAGGTCGGCCGCCTGCTGCCACTTGTCCTGGTACAGCAGCAAGGTCACCAGGTTGACCGCCGCCAGACGGTCGCTGTCCTTGAGTTCGATTGCGGTCAGAAACTCGAAGCGCGCCTGCTCCAGCTTGCCCTGGTTCAGGTACACCACCCCCAGGTCGTTGCGGATCTTCTCGTCGGTGGGGGCCAGTTGCATGGCCCGTTGCAGATGCTGCAGCGCCTGCGCGTTGTCGCCGCGGGCCGCCGCCATCTGCCCCAGCCCATGCTCACCCTCGGCCGCCAGGCACCCGCCGAGCAGGCTGCGGTACAGCGGCTCGGCCTCGCTGCGTCCAAGCAGGCGCAGCACCTTGGCCTTGCGCACCCGCACCTGGGCCAGATCGGCCGGCAGCGCCTCCAGGTGCGCAAGGCTGGCATGCGGGCGCCCGTCGGCAAGCATCTCGTCGGCCATGTTCAGCGACAGCTCCTGGCTCGAATCGGGCTTGGCACAACTGGCCGTCGAGCCCGGCATGGCCAGCCACGGCGCCGAGCCATCCGTGGCGCAACCACCGAGCAACAACAACCCCAGCGCCGCGATGCATGCCTTCATTGCGTCCACTCCTCTCAAGCCCCGAATGCCCTGGCCAGGGCGGTGAAGCCCGGGCCGGCGAGTACGATCAGCAACGCCGGGAACAGAAACAGCATCATCACTGCCGACATCTTTCCCGACATCTTCGAAATCCGTTCCTGCAAGGTGGTCAGGCGCCGGTCATCGAGCAGTTGCTTGAGCGCCAGCAGCGACTTCATCGCACCGCCCCCCTGGGTCAGCAACTGGCGCAGGATGATGCAGGTATCGCTGAACGCCTCCACCCCCAGCAACTGTGCGGTCTTCTCCAGCTCCGGGGCCAGCGCCAACCCCGAATCGACCCGCGCCAGCAACAGCCGCAACTCCTCGCTCAGCACCGGCAGCAGGCGCTGCCCCTCCAGGCTCAGCAGGCGCAGGCTCTGCTCCACCGCCAGGCCCGACTCGAACATGATGCGCAGCAGCGGTATGAAGGTCGACACCTCCTGCGCCACCTGGCGCTGACGGCGTGCCGCCAGCAGCGCCAGCAACCGCTTGGGCAGCAGGTAGCCCAACCCCAGCCCCATCAGCGGGAACAACCAGGGCGAACGGCTCTCGCGAAAGAACACCTCCTGCACCAGCACCGCCGCCCCCATCAGGCATAGCGGCAAGCCCACCTGGCAGGCCGCGAACAGCGAGCGCTGGCGCGAACGCCGCCAACCCACCCGGTCGAGCAACTGGCGGGTCTCGCCGTCCAGGTTCAGCGAACGCTGCCCCAGCCGGCTGTCGCCCATGCGCTGCAACCAGCCGCGCAGTGCCGGCTCGTCCGGCGCACGCCCCTGCAGGCGTTGCTCCACCAGGCGCTGGCTGCGCCGCTGACGCAGCCACTGACCCAGCAGCAGGGCGAACGCGCCAAACAACAACACCGCACTGAGCAACAAGGCCATCTCAGATACTCCGCAACATGCGCCACAGCGCCAGACACCCCAGCGCCTGCAGCACGAAGGCACTGAACAGCAGGCGCTGGCCGACACTGTCATGCCACATGGTCAGCAGGTAATTGAGGTTGCTGAACATGAAGTAGCCGGCCACGCTGACCGGCAGCACCGCCAGCACCACGGCAGTGATGCGGGTTTCACCGGTCATCGCGCGCAGCTGCCGCGCGCCCTGCTCGCGCTCGCGAATCACCTTGATCAGGTTCTCCAGCAACTCGCTGGCATTGCCGCCATAGCGGTGGTTGATGCGCAGGCCCAGGGCGAACAGGCGCAGCTCTTCGCGCGCATACAGTTCGGCCAGATCCGACATCGCATCGTCCAGGCTCACCCCCAACTGCACGTTGCGCTTGACCCGCTGCATGGCCCCCAGCAACGGCTCGCGCGAGGCATCGATGGCCCCCAGCACCGCATCGCTCAGCGTGCGCCCGGCCTTCAGGCTGCGCACGCAATGGTCGAGCAGCACCGGCAACTGTTCGATAAGGCGGCGTACCCGGTGCTGGTAGCGCCAGGCCAGGAACAGGCGCAACAGCAACGGCCCCGCCAGCAGCACCAGCAGCAGGCCAGGCCAGCCGCCGTACAGCCCGGCGCACACGGCCAGCAGCAGCCAGCCTGCCACCCACGCCATCAGCCGATCATTGCGGCGGTCGAAACCTGCACGCAACAGCATCAGCTCGAGCCAGTCGGGGCCACGTGGCCCGCTGTTGTCGGCGGCCTGCTGGTGCTGGCCCAGGCGCTGCAGAATGCGCTCGTTGCCCGAGCGGTGCAGGCTGGTATAGAACAGGCGCATCGAGATGCCGAACATGACCACGCCCCCCAGCCACAACCACACCGCGCCGCTCACGGCCCGGGCTCCGCATCGTTGAGGTCACGGCGCAGCTTGTCGCTGGCCGGGTTGACCGCCTCGCGCAGGAAGGCGTCGCCGCCGCGCCGGTCGAGGCGAAACAGCGTGTTGGTGACATACACGTCGTCGCGCACCCCCACCACCTCCAGCACCTCACTCACGCAGCGACGGCCATCGGGTAGGCGGGCCAGCTGGATCACCACGTCGAGCGCGGCGCAGATCATCTGGCGCAAGGTCTTCTCGGCCACCTGGCGACCGGTCAGGCCCACCAGGGTCTCCAGGCGCAGCAGCGCGTCCTGCGCGTTGTTGGCGTGCACCGTGCTCATCGAACCGTCGTGGCCGGTGTTCATCGCGGTCAGTACATCGAGCACCTCGACCCCGCGGATCTCGCCCAGGATGATGCGGTCCGGACGCATGCGCAGGGCGTTGCGAATAAGCTCGCTGGCCTTGATCTCGCCATGCCCCTCGGCATTGGGCGGGCGGGTTTCCAGGCGTACCACGTGCGGGTGATCCAGCTGCAGCTCGGCCACGTCCTCGATGGTCACCAGGCGTTCACGGGGGCTGATCAACTGGCTGAGGATGTTCAGCAAGGTGGTCTTGCCGGTGCCGGTGCCGCCGCTGACCAGGATGTTGCAGCGCTTGCCCACGGCTCGTTGCAGAAAGTCGAGGATCGCCTGGTCGATGGCCCGGGTGGCCAGCAGGTCGGCGCTCTTGAGCATGTCCTTGCGAAACTTGCGGATCGACAGGCACGGCCCGTCCAGCGCCACCGGCGGGATGATCGCATTCACCCGGCTGCCGTCGGGCATGCGCGCATCGACCATCGGCGACGACTCGTCCAGGCGCCGCCCCAACGGTGCGAGGATGCGCTGCATCACACGCTCCACGTGATGCGCGTCGATAAAGCGCAGGTCGGTCTGCTGCAGCACGCCCGCGCGCTCGATGAACACCCGGTGCGGGCCGTTGACCAGAATCTCGGTGACGCCCGCATCGCGCAGCAGTACCTCAAGCGGGCCGAAGCCGGTGAGCTCGTCGACGATCTCCTCGGCCAGGCGCTCCATCTCGTAGCGCGACACGGCCAGGTGCTGACGCGCGATGTAGTCGCCCACCTGCTCCACCACGAACTGCGCCAGCGCCGGGCGGGCGCCCTCCAGCAGGTTGAGGCCGGTGTCCTCGATGGCATCGATGATGTGCCGGTGCAAGGCCCGCTTGAGCCCCTGCGGGTCGCTGCCCGGGTTTTGCCGCGGGCCGCCGAACAGCTCGTCGCCGCTCATCTACTTGTGCCCCCACAGGCGCTTCATCCAGTTGCCCGCCTTCGGTTGCAGGCTTTCCGAACGTCGTGCCAGCCGCTCGCCCAAGGCCTTGAGCGCCTGGGTCAAGGCCTCGCGCGGGGCCACCTCGAACAGCGACAGCCCCTGGTTCTTGGCGTTCAGGCGCACCTCGGGGCTGTAGGGCAGCACCACCAGCACCGGCAGGCCATAGCGCTTGCCCAGCGCGTCGGAGTCGGGCGCCACGCTGCGCAGGTAGCGGTCCACCAGCAGGCTCGCGTGTTCCAGTTTCATGCCCTTCTCGCGCCACAGGGTCAGCACCTCCAGGTTGCGCCGGCAGTCCAGCACGTTCTGGTCGGTGTACCAGATCAGCTTGTCGCAATGGCTGACGAAGGTGCGCAAGGGCTCGCTGTCGGGCTGCCCGGCCAGGTTCACCACGATGTGCTGGAAGTGCTGGCGCAGCGCGCTGAGCAGCATGTACAGCTCGGCCGCGCTGGTGCGCTCCAGTGCCTCGTCGCTGTCGGTATAGGCCAGCAGGCGCAGGCCCGAGGGTTCGCGGGCGAACGCGCTGTCGATCAGGGTGGCATCCAGGCGGCGCAGGTGGCGCAGTGCATCACCGAAGTGAAACGAGGCCTCCAGCCCCAGCAGCGCCAGGCTGTCGCCACGGGGCAGGCCCAGGTCCAGCAACAGGGTCTGCTGACCACTGCCCTGCACCACCCGTGCCAGGTGACTGGTGAGCAGGGCGCCGTCGCTGGCGCACTGGGTGCCGTACAGCACCGTCAGGCCGCCCAGGTGCGGGTTGCTGGTCACCGGTGGCAGGCGCTTGCTCAGGCGGCGCACCAACCCGGCCACTTCGCTTGAGCGCGAGCCATAGGCGACGAAGTCCCGCGCACCGGCGCGCATCGCATTGAGCACCAGCTGGTTGTCCATGCCATCGCCCAGGGCAACGATCGCCAGCATCGGCTTGGCCTCCAGCACCCCTTCGATCAGCGCGCACTGGCTCACCACCTGCTCGCGGTCCAGGCCCACGAACACCAGGTTGGCGAAGGTCACATCCACCAGTGCGAGCAGTTCGTCGAGGCTGCCGCTGCCGGCCCCCACCACCTGGCCCAGCGGCGCCAGGGCGGTTTTCAGCCACTGCAGGTCACCGTCGTCACGGGTGATCGCAAGGAAGGTCTGGCTCAGGCTCTGGCTCATTGGCTCAATCCACTGCGCTGTTCGAAGTTGCCGTTCTCGAGAAAGAACAGACGCCCCCAGCTCGGGTCGTAGGTGCGCAGGCGCTCGCCGGGCAACTCGGGCAACTTGGCATTGGCCGCCAGCGGCTGCACCAGGCGCGGGGTCACGATCATCAGCAGCTCGGTCTCCTCACGGCTGATCGACGACTGGCGAAAGAACGCGCCCAGGATCGGCACGTCGCCCAGGCCCGGAAACTTGTCCACCGCCGAGCGCGCACTGCTGCTGATCAGGCCGCTGATGATGAAGCTCTCGCCATCGGCCAGCGATACGCTGGTGTCGGTGCGCCGCACCGTCAGGCCCGGCACGGTGACGCCGGCGATGCGCACTGCGTTGTTGTAGTCCAGCTCGCTGACCTCCGGCGCCACCTTGAGGGTGATGCGGTCGCGGCTGACCACCGTGGGTGACAACGCCAGGCGAATGCCGAACTCCTTGTACTCGATGGTCACCGTGTCGCTGCCGGTGCTGGGCACCGGAATGGGGATTTCGCCGCCGGCCAGAAAGCTCGCGGTCAGGCCGCTGAGTACCACCAGGCTGGGGCGCGCCAGGGTGTAGGCGAAGCCGCTGCTCTCCAGCGCATCGATGGCCGCCAGGAAGCGGCTGCTGCCGCCGCCCCACACGATATTGAACACATCGTTGTTCAGCGGGATGCTCGGGCGCACCTTGACCAGCCCGCCAACGCCGCCACCGTCGGGGCTGGTCACCGCACCCGGCACGTAGCCCGGCGACACCGTGGTGTTGGGCACGCTGCCCGGCGAGCCGAACAGCGAGTTGTTGGAGCCCTTGAAGAACAGCCGCGTACCGGCCTCCTTGAGCTTGGTGCGGCTGACCTCGACAAAGCGGATATCGGCCTGCACCTGGCTCGGCAGCAAGGGGTCGAGGCTGGGCGGCAAGGCGCTGTCGGCCATCTCGGCAGTGGCCCGGCCCTTGATGAACAGCATGCTCTGGCGCGGCACGCTGGCGCATGCGGTCCACAGCATCAGGCTGGTGGCGCCGGGGCCCACGGCGCTGACCACCACGCCGCGCTCGCCACTGGCCTGCACATCGGCGATGTTGGGGTCGCCAACCGCCGCCCGGGTGATCGGCACCGGCAGGCGGATCTCCTGCTGCAGGCCCTGGTCCAGCTCGATGCTGGCCGGCACCGGGCTCAACCCGGCACAACCCGACGGCGCCGCCAGGGCATGGGCAGCCGGCCCCCCCAGCAACAACAGGGTCAGGATGGAACGCTTGAACATCAGCTCGGAACGACTGCTCATCAACGGGCATCCTTGCTTCGATCAGGGGGTGGGCGTTGAAGCCTGGGGGCCTCGAATGATCTGCATCTGGTGCCTGGGCGCCTGGCCTGCAACCGGGGCGGCGGCCGGGGTCATGGCCAGTTGACTGAAGCGAAAGAGATCGCGGTTGGCGTTGTCCAGTTGCGGTGCAGCGGCCTGCGGGTCGGCCCAGTAGCTGGCCAGGCGTTTCTCTTCGGCGCTGCGTACCGCCAGGCGCAGGCTGCCTGCCTGGGCGGCCAGCAACAGGCGGCTGGCCAGGGCTTCAGGTACCGCCAGCACCACGGTGCGCGCCATGGCGCGACGCTGTTCCTGGGCCGCCTTGGCATCGGTGTCGGCCTCCGGCGGGCGGCCATCGTTGGCCAGCCCCAGTTGCTCGCCCACGCTGAGCAGGCGCAAGGCCGGCACGGCCACCTGGGCCGAGGCCTGCGGGTTGAGGTTGTCTTCGCGCAGGTACAGCAGCACATCCACGTAGTCGCCGGGGCGCAGTTGTCCGGCGGCGCCGACCACTTCGTCCACCGCCACCGCCAGGGCGCGCTCGCCGGGGTGGATCATGCGCGCCAGCGGCCCACCGGCCTCGAAACTGCTCTCCTCCAGCCAGGTACCTGCAGGCAGGGCCCGCCAGCTGGTGCGGCCCAGCACCTGCTCGGGGCGCTGGAAGCTGCCGGCCGGGGCCACCAGCAGGCGCTCGACACTCAGATCCTCGGCTGTCAGCACGGTGTAGGCGGGTACGTCGCGGCGCAGCACCAGCACGGGCTTGCGCAATGCGTCGGTGCCAGCCTCCGTGGCCTGGTCCACCGGCTGGGCCGGGCCGGCCGGCCCTGGCGCCGCCGCTTGCGGCGGCTCCGGTGCCTCGGATGCACGGCTGAGCACCAGCCCCCAGTAACCTGCCAGCACGGCACCGATCAGGAACAGCACGGCAAGGATCATGGTGATGCGACTGCTCATGTCGGCGCTCCCTCTGCCTGAACATCCCTTCGGCCGCGCGGTGTGCGAACTGGCCCGCAAACATGAAGTTGCAAGTAACTATTTCGCTATTTGACGGTAGCGCAGCTAGGACAAAACGCCATTACCCGTCAGTTTTTTTTCGGTCCGAAACCCGACACCCCCTGAAAACAACAGCTTATTGGCGCCAGCGTTGACACCCTTACTTTGGTATTAATGCCTTCTTACATTTGCCGGTTTCGAACCGCTTGACGATGCTGTGATGGCAAAGGGGAATCACCGTTTCCGGGCCCCATTACCCGCGCCTGTGGCGCAAGGAGAAGTACCATGGTCCTTTCCCGCATCCTCAAGCACTGCAAGCTGTTCTTCCATCGCAAGGACGGCGCGTCCGGTATCGAATATGCCATCGTGGCCGCCATGGTGGCCGTGGTGATCATCGGGGTCTCGACCGATGTGGGGGGCGGGGTGAAAAAGGTCTTCGACGACATCGTCGCCGCCCTGCCCTCAGCCTGATGACAGGACCTGAACATGCCGGCTTCCCACTCACGTCAACAGCTGCTGCTGGTGGATGACGAAGAAGACGCACTGCTGGAGCTGGCCGAGCTGCTGGAGGGCGAGGGCTTCTGTTGTCACACGGCAACCTCGGTCAAGCTCGCCCTGCAGCAGTTGACGCGACATCCCGACATTGCCCTGGTGATCACCGACCTGAACATGCCGGAAGAGAGCGGCATCTCGCTGATCAGGCGCCTGCGCGAGCACACGGCGCGTCAGCACCTGCCGGTGATCGTCACCTCGGGGCATGCCGACATGGATGCGGTCAGCGATCTGCTGCGCCTGCAGGTACTCGACCTGTTCCGCAAGCCGATCTACCACCTGCGCCTGCTGGAAACCCTGGACAACCTGTTCCCCAAGCCCCGCCTGCAACTGGTTCAGTGACGCCTGGCCGCCACGCGGCCATCGCGGGTCAAGCCCGCTCCCACAGGTAGTGCGCGTACCTTGTGGGAGCGGGCTTGACCCGCGATCGGTCGTCACAGCTGGTAACTGAAACTCAACGTGTACCGTGGCCGCCGATTGAAGCTGTCCAGCGCGATATCCGACATCGGCTTGGCCGCCTCCAGCGAGATGTTGTAGTAGCGCGCATCGCCAAAGCGCAGCCCCAGCGCCGCCGACGACAATCGTGAATCACGCACCGCCAGCTCGTTGAACCAGGTACGCGCGGCGTCTACCACCACGTACGGCTGCAGTACCTTGAGCCAGCTGCCATCGCGCTTGAAACTGTAGTTGACCTCGTATGCCGCACCCCAGCCCTTGTCGCCGGAAGCCTGATCGCTGGGGTAGCCGCGGCCGAAGTTCTGCCCGCCGAACACCGCGCGCTCGCTGTCGGGCAGGCTGTCGTCGGTCCAGTACAGCGCCGCCGATGCCACCCCCTGCCAGTTCTGCAAGAACCGGTCGCTCTGCACCCCCGACAGGCGCAGGCGCAAAAAGTCCAGGTCGTAGTCGCTGTCGGTCTTGGCACCGAAGTGATCGAGGCCCTGGTAAACACCGGCACTGAGTATGCGCAGCTGCTGCGCGTCCGACTTGCTCCAGTCTGCCTCGAAGGCAAAGGCGCGCACATCGGTGCGGGTACTGACCTTCAATGGCAGGCCGACCACCCGGTAGTCGGTGCTGTCGTTCACCGCATAGAAGCGCGCTGCCACGTTCAGCCATTCGTTGCTCGAGGCGATCAGCGCCTGGCTCAGGCCGATGGAGTAACGGTCGTTCTCGCGGTGCTGCTTGAGGTCGATGCCGTTCTCCAGGCGCACCCGCGCCGCCGGGTTGCTGCGGTAGGTCGAGGCCGAAAGATTGAGCTGGGTGCCTTCGGCGTCCACGTACTGCGAGTAGTCGAGACGGTAGTAGCGTTCGTCATCCTGCCCCGGCGGGAACAGCGCGCTGAAGCTCAACTGCTCGGCCACCGCGGTCTGGGCGTTGCTGTTCAGGCCGAGCAGCGCCTGGGTGTCGTCGCGGCTGCCGTCGGTGAGGCTCAAGGTACTGGTGAACGGCTTGCGCGAGGCCTGCGCGATAAGCCGCGTGGCGCCGTCGGTGGTGCCCGGCGGCGGCACCTGGGCCTGCAAGGTCAGGCCCGGCACCCGGCTCATCAGCGCGGTGTAGCGTTCGAAGGTCTTGCGGGTGAGCGGGCGCTCGGCCTTGAGCTTGCCCACCAGCTTGTCGAGGTAGGCCGACACCGGCCCCACATCGCCCTGCAGTTCGTAATCACGTATGTAGCCTTCCACCAGCACCACGCGCAGACGGCCTTCGGCGAAGTCCTGCGGCGGCAGGTAGGCATACGACAACAGGTAGCCATCCTGCTGGTAGCGCTGGGTGAGGCGGCGGGTGGCCTCGATCAGCTCGCCCAGGGTCACCTCGCGGTCGAGCAGGCCCTGGTAGTTGTCGCGCAGTTCGCTGAGCGGGTAGATGGTGCCGCCTTCGATGCGCACCCGCTGCACGCGCACCCGCGTGCCCATCAGCAGCGGCTGTGGCTGCTGGCCGGCATCCGGTGCGGGCAGGTTCAGTTGGGGAGTGACGGGGCGAAAGGCATCGGCGGGCAGGTTGGGCGCTGGCAGCTTGCGCTCGGTCTCGTTGCTGTTGAGGAAGCTCGGCAGGGGCTCGGCATGCAGCGAAGCCACCCAGGACAGACCCAATAACGCGACGAACATCGATCGCATAGGACACTCCATGATCCTGAAAAATACGAGGGAACCAAAGACGGTTCCCTCGTCAGCCTCAAGCGTAGGTGTTGCCCGTAAAATCGTCTAATCGATGATGGCCATTTAGTTACTTGTTACCCCCGAGGCCGCCTTTCAGGCCGGTGGTCAGGCCATTGAGCAGACCGCCCACGCCGCCGCCCCCTTGCCCGTTGCCGTTGACCAGGGTACCGACCTGGCCCACGGTGCCGCCCACGGCATTGACCGTCGCCCCCAGCTGGGTGGTGACCGGGTTGTTGCCGGCTGCGGCAATCTGATTGCCCACCCCGCTGACTGCGCTGCCCACCTTGGTGACCAGGCCGTTGACCGGCGCACCGATGCCGGTTGCCGCGCCTACCTGCTGGGTAACGCTGGTCACACCGCTCACCACCGGGGTGAGGCCGGCGCCCACGCTGTTGCCCAGCGCAGCGGTGGGCACCCCGGCCGGCACGCTGGCCACGCCATTGCCGCCCAGTACCGGCCCCAGCGAGGCCACGGTCTGGCCCACCTTGTTGACCGTGCTGCCTGCGGCGTCGAGCAGGCCGTTGCTGCTGCCGGCGCCGAGCCCGCTGCCCAGGCCCGCCACGGCGCCACCGGCGGTTTCCAGCAGCCCCGCACCGGGGGCGCTGCCACCGCTGCCGGTGCCGGTGTTGACCAGGCCACCGCTGGTGCCGACCGCCGTGCCGACATGGCTTACCAGCCCGCCGACGGCGGTGGTCAGCGGGTTGCCGTTGCCGGCACTGGCGACCTTGTCGCCCACCCCGTCGACTGCGCTGCCAACCTTGTTCAACAGGCCGCTGACCGGTGCACCCACCCCGGTGGCATCACCCACCTTGCCGGTGGCGCCTTCCACCAGCGACACCACCTTGACCACCTGGTTGCTCAATTGCTGGTTCAGGTTGCCCAGCTTGCCGGTGGTGCTCTGGGTGCTGAGGGTATCGCCAAGCATCACCACCACGTCGCCGACCTTGTCCACCACACCGTTGACCACGGGTATCTGTTCGATCAACTGGCTGCTGGCCACCGACTTGACCCCGCCGCCGATATCCGACACCCCGTTGCCCACGCCCTTGACCGTCTCGCCCAGGGCATTGCTGCCAGTGCCAAGCGTACCCAGGCCCTTGCCCAGGCCATCGCCGATGCTGGTGACGGCGTTGCCGCTGGCCGTCACCAGGTCGCCGGCACCGGTGCTGCCCACTACCGGTACGCCGCTGACGGCGTTGCCCACGCCGGACACGCCCGTGCCCACGCCCGACACGCCGCTGCCAACCTGGGCCACCACCTGGCCGACGACCGTGGTCGAGGTCGTGCCACCACCGTTGTTGCCGCCACCACCATTGTTGCCACCGCCGCCATCCGTACCGCCACCGCCGGTGCCACCACCGCCGTCCGTACCGCCACCGCCAGTACCACCACCGCCGTCCGTACCGCCACCACCTGTGCCGCCACCACCGTCAGTACCGCCGCCGGTACCGCCACCACCACTGCCGCCATCGGTACCCGAATCGGGTGTGGAACTGCTTACGTGACTCTTGTGACCGCCACCGCCGCTGCTGCAACCGGCCAGGCTCACGGTCAAGATCAACATCACTGCCGTACTTGCTTTGATCCACGCTTGAGTTTTCATGGCGACTCCCTGCTACTGCTGCCGCTGCTTTTATAGGTGTGAAGCACCGGGTTTCCGGCCACTCCACGTCCGTTGCAGCTATCTGAGCGCGCAGGCGCAAGGGGAACAATTCTGAGCTTGGTATTAACCCGATATATACAGTCGCAGCACCAGCAAAAGCCCTTTTGCTTCAGGCACTTGAAAGCAAGGGGAAGGTGCTTTGGCAGCCCTTCCCCTTTCGCGTTATATCCATCTTACGGGTGCACGGTCAGTCGTTGACCTGGAACTCGACCCGCGCGGTCTGCCCGCTGGCATCCAGCACGCTGAGCTCGTAGCGCCCCACCTCCTCCAGGTTCACGGCCAGCGCCGCCTGGGCTGTGGTCTCGCCCAGGGGTGCGCCGTTGAGGAACCACCAGCGCTGGCCTTCGCCACCCAGCGCCGAAACGCTCAGGTGCAGGGCATCGCGGCTGGTGGCGGGACGACGCAACTGGTCGCCCGGGCGTATCCCCACCACCGACAACGGCGCGGCACTGGCCGGTACCTGCGGCGGGCAGCTCGGGTCGATGGCCGGCAAACGCGCCTCGCGCCGCTCCAGGCGCGGCAACCACGGGTCCAGTGGTGCCGGCCACAGCGCGATGTCGCGCGGCGCGGCCCCCGCACAGGCTGCATCCACCCGCAGGCCCCGGGCATTCACCCACACCTTCTCCAGCAGCCCCACACCCAGGGGCTGGTCCTGCGCGAGCAGGGTCGGCGGCGTGGTGTTGTCCAGGGTCCAGGCAAAGCGCTGGCGCCGGCAGTTGGGGTCGGTGCGTGCCATCGGCTGGCCCAGCGGCCAGCAGATCGCGGCCACCCCGACGTTGCCCGGCACTGCCGGCACCGGGGCGGCAATGCCGCGCTGGCTGTCGCGGTTGCTCAGCACGTCATGCACCTGCAGCATCAGCGGCGCGGCCGAGGCCAGGCCGAACTGCCCCGGCACCGGGGTGCCGTCGGGGCGGCCGATCCAGATGCCGATCAGGTAGCGCGGCCCCACGCCGATCGACCAGGCATCGCGAAAGCCGTAGCTGGTGCCGGTCTTCCAGGCCAGCTGCGGGCGCTGCACCAGTTCGGCGTGCGGGTCGCGGTCGGGACGCGCCTGGCCACTGAGGATGCGCCGGATGATCCACGCCGAACCCGGCGACAGCAGCCGGCGCTCGACCAGCGGCGCATCCGGTTGCAGGCGCAGCGGCGCGCTCATGCCGTCGCGGGCGAACGCACTGTAGCCACTGACCAGATCTTCGAGGCGGCTGCCGGCGCCGCCCAGGATCAGCGACAGGTTCGGCTCGGCCGCCATCGGCAGGCTCAGCGGCATGCCGCCCATGCGCATCTGCGCGGCAAAGCGCTTGGGCCCGTAGGCTTCGAGCAACTGCACCGCCGGCAGGTTGAGCGACAACGCCAATGCCGAGCTGGCCGCCACCGGGCCACTGAAACCCATCGAGAAATTGCCGGGGCGATAGTCGCCATAGCGGCGTGGCACATCCTGCAGCAACGACTCCGAATGGATCAGGCCGTCATCCATGGCCATGCCGTACAGGAACGGCTTGAGGGTCGAGCCCGGCGAACGCAGGGCAGTGATCATGTCGACGTGGCCGAAACGGCGCTCATCGCCAAGGTCCACCGACCCCAGGTAGGCGCGCACTGCCATGGTCTGCGACTCCACCACCAGGATCGCCGCCGAAGTGCGCTCGGGCAGGCGTGCGCGCCAGCCCAGCAGCAGGTCTTCCAGGCGCCGTTGCAGCGCAGCGTCGAGGGTGGTGTGGATCAGCGGCGGGCTGTCGGCACGGTTCAGCCGGCGAGCCAGCAGCGGAGCCAACGCCGGCTCCTGGCGTGGTGCCAGCAGCAGCGGTTCTTCCTGCGCTTCGGCGATGCGCTGCTGCGGCCACACCTGGTACTCGCCCAGGCGTTGCAGCACCTTGTCCCGGGCCAGGCGCGCGCGCTCCGGGTGGCGGTCGGGGCGCAGACGGCTGGGCGCCTGGGGCAACACTGCGAGCAGCGCGGCCTCGGCCGGGGTCAGTTGCAAGGGCGACTTGCCCAGGTACGCCCAGCTGGCTGCCGCCACACCCTGCAGGGTGCCGCCGAACGGTGCGCGGTTGAGGTACAGCTCCAGAATCTGGCGTTTGGAAAGGTGCCATTCCAGCTGCGCGGTGCGCCACACCTGGCGCAACTTGCCCGGCAGCGTGCGCGAGTGCGGGTCGAGCAGGCGCGCCACCTGCATCGACAGCGTGCTGCCGCCCGACAGCACGCGCCCGCCCGTGAGGTTCTGCCAGGCGGCACGGCCCAGGGCCAGCGGGTTGACCCCGGGGTGCCGGTAGAACCAGCGGTCCTCGTAGGTGAGCAAGGCTTCGAGGTAGTAAGGCGACACCTGCTCTAGGGTGACCGGGTAGCGCCACACGCCCTCGGCATCGGCAAAGCGCCACAGCGGCGTGCCGTCTTCGGCCAGCACCACCCGCGCCAGATCGTCGGCCGGCATCGGCAATGGCCACAGGCGATCAGCCAGCCACAGCAACAGCACGCAGACAAAGGCGGCGCACAGCAGCCGGGCGATGCGCGAGCGGGGTCGGGCTAAGCTGAACATCAGGCGCGGACACCTTTTTGCGTGGGTGAGGAACCGAGCCGGCAGGATGATGGCCAAAGCTCTGGGCACGGCGACTGCGCCGTAGCGTCGATCAGGAAGCGATTATGCATGTAGAAGGTTTTTTCGAATGGCTGGGGCAAGCGCTCGGCGCGGTGATCCGCTTCGTGGTGGATGCCCTGAGCGGGTTGTTCAATCTGCTGGCCAATGCCGGCGGCAACTTCATCGACGGCCTGGCACGCACACTGGGCATGGACACCTCGCTGGTCAGCATCCTGATGCTGGTGATCGGCCTGCTGTTGCTGTACTCGGCGGTGCGCGCGTTCATGCGCGCCTCGATCATCATGGGGATCATCTGGCTGATGCTGGGGTTGTGGGTGTTGAGCTGGGTGGTGCGGTGACAGCATCGCGGGTCAAGCCCGCTCCCACAGGGATTACTGCGACCCTTGTGGGAGCGGGCTTGACC
>NZ_JASCPN010000042.1:0-50270 GCF_029960155.1 Pseudomonas sp. PS01300
CTGATAAAACCAGTTGGAGCGGCGTTGAACCCATCGCGAGTCAAGCCCGCTCCCACAGGGATCACGAGTGTCCTTGTGGGAGCGGGCTTGACCCGCGATTGCCGCGACTCGGTTCCTGCAGGTTGCAGATAACATTCTGTTCCGTGAGCATCCCATGCCCCAACCGCGTCCCTACAAAGTTGCACTCAACGGCTACGGCCGCATCGGTCGTTGCGTCCTGCGCGCACTCTTTGAACGGGGGGCCAGCGCGGGCTTCGAGATCGTTGCACTGAACGACCTGGCCGATCAGGCCAGCCTCGAATACCTGACACGCTTCGACTCCACCCACGGGCGCTTTCCCGGTGAGGTCAGGGTCGACGGCGATTGTCTGCATATCAATGGCGACTGCGTCAAAGTACTGCGCAGCGCCACCCCCGAAGGCATCGACTGGGCCGCGCTCGACGTCGACCTGGTGCTCGAATGCTCCGGGGCCTACAACACCCGCGCCGACGGCCAGCGTTTCCTCGACGCCGGCGCACCACGGGTGCTGTTTTCCCAGCCGATGGCCAGCGAGGCGGATGTCGACGCCACCGTTGTCTACGGCATCAACCAGGATTGCCTTGAAGGCGGCGAACGGCTGGTATCCAACGCCTCCTGCACCACCAACTGCGGCGTGCCGCTGCTGCGTGTGCTCGACCAGGCCTTCGGCATCGAGTACGTGCAGATCACCACCATCCACTCGGCAATGAACGACCAGCCGGTGATCGATGCCTACCACCACGAAGACCTGCGCCGCACCCGTTCGGCGTTCCAGTCGGTGATTCCGGTGTCCACCGGGCTCGCACGGGGTATCGAACGCCTGCTGCCGGAACTTGCCGGGCGAATCCAGGCCAAAGCGGTACGCGTGCCGACGGTGAACGTGTCGTGCCTGGACATCACCCTGCAGACCGCCCGCGATACCACTGCGGCCGAAGTCAACCAGGTGCTGCGTGAAGCGGCCCTGAGTGGCCCGCTCAAGGGGTTGCTGGCCTACACCGAACTGCCCCACGCCAGCTGTGATTTCAACCATGACCCACATTCGGCCATCGTCGATGCCAGCCAGACCCGCGTTTGCGGCCCCCGCCTGGTGAACCTGCTGGCCTGGTTCGACAACGAATGGGGGTTCGCCAACCGCATGCTCGACGTCGCCGAACATTTTCTGCGCGTCGTGGACTCAACCAGCACCACTCGCAAACAGCCCTGAAGGACTGCATTCATGACCGTTTTGAAGATGACCGACCTCGATCTGCAAGGTAAGCGCGTACTGATCCGCGAAGACCTCAACGTGCCTGTGAAGGACGGTGTGGTCAGCAGCGACGCGCGCATCCTGGCCTCGCTGCCGACCATCAAGCTGGCCCTGGAGAAGGGCGCGGCCGTGATGGTCTGCTCGCACCTGGGGCGCCCGACCGAAGGCGAGTTCTCGGCCGAGAACAGCCTCAAGCCGGTGGCCGACTACCTGAGCAAGGCGCTGGGCCGTGAGGTGCCGCTGGTGGCCGACTACCTGGGCGGCGTGGACGTGAAGGCCGGCGACATCGTGCTGTTCGAGAACGTGCGCTTCAACAAGGGCGAGAAAAAGAACGCCGACGAACTGGCCCAGCAATACGCCGCCCTGTGCGACGTGTTCGTGATGGACGCCTTCGGTACCGCCCACCGTGCCGAGGGCTCGACCCACGGCGTGGCCAAGTTCGCCAAGGTCGCCGCTGCCGGTCCGCTGCTGGCCGCCGAACTGGATGCACTGGGCAAGGCCCTGAAGGCCCCGGCCAAGCCGATGGCCGCCATCGTCGCCGGTTCCAAGGTATCGACCAAGCTGGACGTGCTCAACAGCCTGAGCCAGGTGTGCGACCTGCTGATCGTCGGTGGCGGCATCGCCAACACCTTCCTGGCCGCTGCCGGCCACCCGGTGGGCAAGTCGCTGTACGAAGCCGACCTGATCGACACCGCCAAGGCCATCGCGGCCAAGGTCAACGTGCCGCTGCCGGTGGACGTGGTGGTGGCCAAGGAATTTGCCGAAAGCGCCACGGCTACCGTCAAGCTGGTGGGCGAGGTGGCCGAGGACGACATGATCCTGGACATCGGCCCGCAGACCGCCGAACAGTTCGCCGAGCTGCTGAAGTCGTCCAAGACCATCCTGTGGAACGGCCCGGTGGGCGTGTTCGAGTTCGACCAGTTCGGCAACGGCACCAGGACCCTGGCCAAGGCCATCGCCGACAGCGCCGCGTTCTCGATTGCCGGCGGTGGCGACACCCTGGCGGCCATCGACAAATATGGCGTGGCCAGCCAGATCTCCTACATTTCTACCGGTGGCGGTGCATTCCTCGAGTTCGTCGAGGGCAAGGTGCTGCCGGCGGTGGACGTGCTGGAACAACGGGCCAAGGCCTGACTCGCTCAGCCTGGCAAAGGGAGTGTGGCCTGATGGTCAAGCGGTTGCCTGTGTTTATCCTGGCCGGTCTGCTCAGCGCCTGCGCTGGCAGCCCGGAGCCTGCGGCGGATGCCCCCGGCAAGCCGAAGGGCGGTTGCTACCAGTCGCAGTGGCAGGCAGAGACCGTGCCGGTGATCAACAAGAGGCTCGGCCCGGACGGGCTGGAGAAGTATGACGAGGAACACCAGCGCCAGGCCCCGGGTTGCCCTTGATCGGTTCGAGGCAACCTGTTGGCCGGTTCGTGGTCTTCTAGAGGATATTCGATGAAAAGCGTTGTAGCCCTGATGGCCCTGGTTCTGATGGCAGGTTGCGCAAGCCTCAAGCCAACCCCGGCCCCGACCGACAACTGGACCCGCTGGGTCTGTGACAGTCAGGCCGAGGTGCTGTGGCGGTTTGCCGATGCCAGCCAGGAAGAGGTGGATGTACGCCTTGGTGGCGGCGATCAGGTCTACCGGCTCAAGCCGGAGCCCGGTGCGTCGGGTGCGCTGTACAGCGATGGCGTGCTGGCCCTGCACACCAAGGGTGATGAAGGCCTGGTGTACTGGGTAGCGACCAACGATTTGATAGGGCGGGGCTGCAAGGCACCGTGACTGGCCGGGCCGACCGCTGTCGGCCCACACTACTTGAATAGCAACCGCCGCTGCGGCAGGCTTGCACGAAAAACGACGCTTGTCGGGAGAGAGATACACAATGGCACTCATTAGCATGCGCCAGATGCTGGACCACGCCGCCGAGTTCGGCTACGGCGTTCCGGCTTTCAACGTCAACAACCTCGAGCAAATGCGCGCCATCATGGAAGCCGCCGACAAGACCGACTCCCCGGTGATTGTCCAGGCCTCGGCCGGTGCCCGCAAATACGCCGGTGCGCCGTTCCTGCGCCACCTGATCCTGGCGGCGATCGAAGAATTCCCGCACATCCCGGTGTGCATGCACCAGGACCACGGCACCAGCCCTGACGTGTGCCAGCGTTCGATCCAGCTGGGCTTCAGCTCGGTGATGATGGACGGCTCGCTGGGCGAAGACGGCAAGACCCCGACCGACTACGACTACAACGTGCGTGTCACCCAGCAGACCGTGGCCATGGCCCACGCCTGCGGCGTTTCGGTAGAGGGCGAGCTGGGCTGCCTGGGTTCGCTGGAAACCGGCATGGCCGGTGAAGAAGACGGCATCGGCGCCGAAGGCGTGCTGGATCACAGCCAGATGCTGACCGACCCTGAAGAAGCTGCCGATTTCGTCAAGCGTACCCAGGTCGATGCCCTGGCCATCGCCATCGGCACCAGCCACGGCGCCTACAAGTTCACCAAGCCGCCTACCGGCGACGTGCTGGCGATCGACCGCATCAAGGAGATCCACAAGCGCATCCCCAACACTCACCTGGTGATGCACGGTTCGTCTTCGGTGCCGCAGGAGTGGCTGGCGATCATCAACCAGTACGGTGGCGACATCAAGGAAACCTACGGCGTGCCGGTTGAAGAAATCGTCGAAGGCATCAAGTACGGCGTGCGCAAGGTCAACATCGACACCGACCTGCGCCTGGCGTCCACCGGTGCCATGCGTCGCCTGATGGCCACCAACCCGAGCGAGTTCGACCCGCGCAAGTTCTTCGGTGAAACCGTCAAGGCCATGCGCGACGTGTGCATCGCCCGCTACGAAGCCTTCGGCACCGCCGGCAACGCCTCGAAGATCAAGCCGATCTCCCTCGAAGCGATGTTCCAGCGCTATGCCAAGGGCGAGCTGGCCGCCAAGGTCAACTAAGCCTGGTTGGTTGTACGAAAAACCCGCAGCGATGCGGGTTTTTTTATGCCCGTGCGGCCTGCTTCACCGGCCGGAACCGGGGGTTTTCGGTTGCGGGGCCGCCACGGACACCGGATCTGGCCCAACGCGACAGACCGTTAGTCGGGCAACACTTTGTTTATACCGATGATGCCAATGTGCTGACTTCAGATTTGTTTCAGCCAGGTCTAGAGTAAAGCCTCAAGTTCCATCCGGAATCTGGCGTCGTTACACAAGAGAAGCAGCATGGATTGCGCGCACCCTCACACTCACGACAGCGGTTCGGTTTTACTGATCGTCGATGACTACCCGGAAAACCTGATCAGCCTGCAAGCCTTGCTTGCGCGTGAGGACTGGCATGTGCTGACCGCAAGCTCCGGTACCGAAGCCCTGAGCACGCTGCTCGAGCATGAGGTGGACCTGGTGCTGCTGGATGTGCAGATGCCCGGTATGGACGGCTTCGAAGTCGCGCGCCTGATGCGCGGCAGCCAGCGCACCTGCCTGACCCCGATCATCTTCCTGACCGCCAATGAACAGTCCCAGGCGGCCGTGCTCAAGGGCTATGCCAGTGGCGCGGTGGACTACCTGTTCAAGCCATTCGACCCGCACATTCTCAAGCCCAAGGTCCAGGCCCTGCTCGACCAGCAGCGCAACCGGCGTGCCTTGCAGCGCCTGAGCCGCGACCTGGAGGCCGAGCGCGCATTCAACGCCTCGGTTCTGGACAACGCCGCCGAAGGCATCCTGGTGGTGGCCGAGGACGGTCGCATCCGCTTTGCCAACCCGGCCATCTCGCGCCTGCTCCAGGCCCCGGTGGAGCAATTGCAGGGCGCAGACCTGCTGGGCTTCGTGCAGTCGCCCGTGCCAACCCGGTGGCGCGACTCGGCGTTCTACCAGGCCTACCAGGAGCGCGATATCTACCGCCTGCACGACGCCGTGCTGCTCACCGCCTCCGGGTTGCCGCTGCCGGTGGCGTTGTCGTGCGCGGCGCTGCCCGGCGAGCAGCGGGCGATGGTGGTGACGGTGCTGGATATGTCGGTGGTGCGCAACCTGCACCAGCAGCTGGAGTTCCAGGCCGTGACCGACCCGCTGACCGGGCTGCTCAACCGCCGCGGGTTCTGCCAGGCCGCCGAAGCTGCGCTGCTGCGCAGCGAGCATTCCGACAAGGCCCAGGCCCTGATGTACATGGACCTTGACGGTTTCAAACGGATCAACGACTCGCTCGGCCATGCGGCCGGCGACCGCGTGCTGCACTGGGTGGGCGAACAGCTCAAGGAATGCCTGGGCGCCTACGCGATCCTCGGGCGCATGGGCGGCGACGAGTTCACGGCCTTGCTCGATACCCTGGAATACCCGGAGCAGGCGGCGCGCTTTGCCGAAAAGCTGATCGAGCGCATGTCCATCTGCCAGCAGATCGACGGCCTGGAGGTGACGCTTGGCGTGAGCATCGGCATCGCCACCTACTCCGATTGCGGGCCGCACCTGGACGGCCTGCTGCGTGCGGCGGACGCGGCCATGTATGCCGCCAAGCAGGCCGGCCGCCAGCAGTACCGCTACTACGACCAGGAGCTCAACGGTCGTGCTCGCTCGCGCCTGATGCTCGAAGACAGTGTGCGCGATGCGATCGAGCGGCACGACTTCAGCCTGGTGTATCAGCCGCAGGTGGCGTTTGCCGATGGTCGCCTGCGCGGGTTCGAGGCGTTGTTGCGCTGGCAGCACCCCAGTGTCGGCGATGTGCCGCCGGGGTTGTTCCTGCCGTTGCTGGAGGAGGCCAGGCTGGTCTCGCGGCTGGCCAGCTGGATCTACACCCAGGGTGCGGCGCAGCGGCGCGCCTGGGAGGCGCGGTTCGAGCCGGACCTGGTGCTGAGCATCAGCCTCAGCCGCGTGCAGTTCGCCATGCCCAACCTGGTCGAGGAACTGGGGCGGGTGATCGCCAGCCATGGCCTGCGCCCGGCCCAGCTTGAGGTGGAGGTGGCGGAAACCTCGCTGGCCGCCAACCTCGACATTGCGCTGCGTCAGTTGCGCAGGCTGCGCGAGCTGGGCGTGCGAGTGGCGCTGGACGATTTCGGCGCGGGAGAGTGCTCGCTGCGCCTGCTGCGCGACCTGCCCATCGACACGCTCAAGCTCGACCGGCACCTGGTGGCGCGCCTGCCCGGTTCGGCGGCGGACGCGGCGCTGGTCCGCAGTGTCATCGGCCTGTGCCGCGACTATGGCGTGTGTGTGGTGGCCGAGGGCGTCGAGACGCGGGAGCAGGCGCAGTGGCTGCAGGCAAACGGTTGCGCCTATGCCCAGGGCTTCCTGGTGGCACGGCCCCTGACGGCGCAGCGCGCCGGTGATTTCCCGGCTTTTTTCGACTGGCGCAACGAGGCGGCCGGGGAATTGAGTACACTGACGCCTTTGCCTGCAATGCCCCGTGCCCATGACCGTACTCAAGTACCTGCAAGCCTATCCGCCTGCCCTGCAAGACCAGGTGCGCCAGATGATTGCCCAGAACCGTCTGGGTGACTACCTGCGCCAGCGCTACCCCGAGCGCCATGCGGTACAGAGCGACAAGGCGCTGTATGCCTATGCCCAGGCCCTGAAGCAGGAGCACCTGCGCAATGCGCCGAACCTGGACAAGGTGCTGTTCGACAATCGCCTCGATCTCACCCACCGCGCGCTGGGCCTGCACACCGCGGTATCGCGCGTGCAGGGCGGCAAGCTCAAGGCCAAGAAGGAAATCCGCATCGCCTCGCTGTTCAAGGACGCGGCGCCGCAGTTTCTGAAGATGATCGTGGTGCACGAACTGGCGCACCTCAAGGAGAGCGACCACAACAAGGCGTTCTACCAACTCTGCGAATACATGCAGCCGGGCTACCATCAACTGGAGTTCGACCTGCGCATCTACCTGACCTGGCGCGACCTGTCCGGCGCCCAGTGAGCGAAAGGGAATTGCCAATGGAAGTGAGCAAGACCAAGACCAGTTTCTATCGTCGCCTGTACGTGGCGTGGCTGATCGACAGCCGTACCGCCAGCAGCGTGCCGGCGCTGATGGAGGCCACCGGCATGCCGCGGCGCACGGCGCAGGACACCATCGCGGCGCTGGCCGACCTGGACATCGTGTGCGAGTTCGAGCAGCAGGAAGGTGCGCGCAACCATGCCGGGCATTACCGGATACGTGACTGGGGCGCGATCGACAAGCAGTGGATCACCCAGCATCTGCGCAGTATCCGCCAGGTGCTGGGCTACCCCTGAAGCCCCTCCGCCGGCAAGCCCGGCCCCTGCACCAACCCCTGTAGGAGCCGGCCTTGCCGGCGAAGCGTCTAGCCCCGGCGCATGCCGATGTGCGGGATGCCATCCTCCAGATACGCCTCCCCGGCCACCTCGAACCCGTGCCGAGCATAGTAGGCCTGCAGGTGCGCCTGTGCGGACAGGTACACCGGCACCCCTGGCCAGTGCTTCTCGGCCTGTGCCAGCCCCTGCACCATCAGTGCATGCCCCAGCCCCTCGCCCCGCGCCGACGGCGCAATCACCACCCGCCCGATCACCACGTCGCCGCCCTGTGACTCGGGGTCCAGCAGACGCAGGTACGCCACCAGCTCGCCATCGCGCCAGGCCATCAGGTGGCAGGTGTCGCCCTCCAGGTCCTGGCCATCGGTTTCCAGGTACGGGCATTTCTGCTCCACCACGAACACCTCGATGCGCAGCGTCAGCAGCGCGTACAGCTGTTGCTTGCCAAGGTCGGTGTGATGCTTGCAGATCCAGTCGATGATCATCGCGTTTCTCTCCTGTGTAATGCCCCGATCATAACCACGCCGAGCACCTCAGGGCGAAGGTCGCGAATTGCCATGGATCAAGTCGGCGCGGAATCGGCAAAAATAGAGGCAATTAGCTATCACCTGGCACTGCCCGATACCGGAATCTTTGTGTAATCTGGCCGTGCAGCCTAGCTTTGCGCCAACAGAAATCTCATGCCATTCAACAAGAACGCGGACCCGATCCGCTAAGGGATTTGAGCATGCGGCCACTGCTTCGAGCCTTGGGTTTGCTTGGATTGCTGCTCTGTGCCCAGTCGGCCCAGGCCGAAAAACTGCGGCTGGTGGCCGATGCCTGGCCCCCCTTCACCGACGCCCGCCTACCCAGGGGCGGGCTGGCCACCGCCCTTGTCACCACCGCCCTGGAGCGTGCCGGGTTTGCCAGCGAGTTCGAGCAGGCGCCGTGGGCGCGCGCGCTGCGGGGCATCGGCGAGGGCCGCTACGATGTGCTGATCAACGCCTGGCAGAGCGATGCGCGTACCCGCATCGGGGCCTTCTCCCAGGGCTACCTGAGCAACCGCGTGCGGCTGCTCAAGCGCAAGGGCGACGTACTGCGTTTCGATACCCTGAGCGATCTCTACCCGCACGCCATCGCGGTGGTGCGCGACTATGCCTATGCGGCCGAATTCGACAATGATGGGCGTCTGCAGAAGGTGCCGGTGCGCGACTTTTCGGTGGCGGTGGGCATGCTGGCTGCCGGGCGGGTGCGCCTGACCCTGGAGGACGAATACGTGGCGCGCTACTACCTGCAGCGTGAAAGCGCGGACGTGCGCAACCGCGTGCAGTTCTTCGGCAAGCCGGTGAGCGAGAACAGCCTGCACATCCTGGTCAGCCTCAGGCATCCGCAGCATGCCCAGATCGTGGCCGGCTTCGACAAGGCCATCGCCGCCATGAAGGCCGATGGCAGCTATGCCCGGTTGCTCAAGGACTACGGCCTGTAGTCAGGCCGGGGTGTCCTTGATCAGGTGCGCGGCCAGGGTGCGCAGCGGGCCCAGCTGGCGGCAGATCAGTGCCAGCTGGGTCTGCACCAGGCGCTGGTTCTCGTCCATTTCCTCGGGCATCTGCTCAAGGCTCGCCGCCAGGGCTTCCTCGGCGTCGCTGTGGATCGCCACCGGGGTCTTGCTGGCAAGGCCAGTGGCGATTTCGTCGAGGCTGGCGGCCAGGCTGGCACCCGCGCCGTCGATCAACTGCTCGTGGGCTTCGGGTGCCAGTGCGCTGTCACGGTGTGCACCCAGCCCGGAGAGGTAGCTGAGCAGGGTGTGCGAGAGCACCAGGAAGCGAAAGCCCACGTCGGCCTCTTTGCGAAAATGCCCCGGCTCCATGAGCATGTTGGCCAGCGTGGTCGACAGCGCCGCGTCGGCGTTGTGCGCGTTGCGCCGGGCCAGGCGGTAGGCCAGGTCGTCGCTCTTGCCCTGGGCGTACTGCTGCATGATCTGGCGCAGGTAGGTGCTGTTGCAGCTCAGGGTGTTGGCCAGCACCTTGTTCAGCCGACGGCCCTGCCAGTCGGGCAGGAACAGGAACACCGCCAGGATCGCGATCAGGCTGCCCACCAGGGTGTCGAACAGGCGCGGCAGGAACAGACCGTAGCCGTCGCCGATCTGGTTGAAGCAGAACAGCACCATCAGCGTGATCGCCGCCGTGGCCAGGGTGTAGCGGGTGGTGCGGTTGACGAAGAACACCACCCCGGCGGCCACCGCGAACAGCGACTGGATGATCGCGCTGGGGAACAGGTCGAACAGCGCCCAGCCCACGGTCAGGCCGATGGCGGTGCCGATGATCCGCTGCACCAGCTTGCGCCGGGTGGCGCCATAGCTGGGCTGGCACACGAACAGCGTGGTGAGGATGATCCAGTAGCCCTGGGTGGGGTGGATCAGGTGCACCATGCCGTAGCCGATCGACAGCGCCAGCGGCAGGCGCAGGGCGTGGCGAAAGATCAGCGAGGTCGGCGTGAGGTGCTGGCGCAGGCGGCTCCACACATCCTTGAGGCTGCGCGGCGAACGGTCGAGCAGGCTCGAGTCGCTGTTGTCGGCCAGGTTGTCGGGGTTGCTGGCATCGCCGAGCAGGCGGTCGAGGGTTGCCAGGTTCGCCGCCAGCGCCCGCAGCGAGCGCAGCAGGCCACGCCAGGCCGGGTTGCTCTGGATGCGCAGGTGCTCGAGCGAGGCGTGCAGGTCTTCCAGTGCGGCGGCGAAGCTGGTGTCGTAGACGAACGGCTGGCGCAGCTGGATCGACTCGGACAACTGCACGCACGCCTTGCCCTGCTGGCGCAGCAGGCGTTGGCAGCGAAACAGCACGTCGCTGTGGAAGAACGCCTCGGTGAGAGCGTTGTAGGGGTAGTGCGAGGAACTGGCGCGCTCGTGGATGTCCTGGGCCAGAAAGTACAGCTTCAGGTAGCGGCTCACCTTGGAGCCGGGGCGGCCATTGCCCACGCGGTGCAGGATGATTTCCTTGGCGGCGTTGAGGGCGGCCACCACCTTGCCGTTCTGCTGGGCCAGTTCCAGGCGGCGGGCCTCCACGTCCAGCTGGCGGATGGGCTCGAACAGGGTGGCCTTGAGCTTGAGGTAGCGGCCCAGTTCGCGAAACAGCCGCGCCAGACTCTGCTGCACCGGCTGGTTGGAGAACAGCGCCTGCCACAGCACCGACAGCAATCCGTACCAGGCGGCGCCTGCCACCAGCAGCAAAGGCTCGTGCCAGAAGTCGGTGACCTGGCCGCCGCGCTGGTCCACGCCGATCATGGTGTACACCGACAGGATCAGTGTGGCCGAGGCGATGGCGCCGTAGCGCTCGCCCAGCGCGCCGAGCATGGTCAGCGCGAACGCCGCCAGCGCCAGGGCGCAGCCGAAGAGGATCGGGTAGGGGAACAGCAGCTCCACCGACAGCGCAGCGACGGTGAAGCACACCAGGGTCACGGCCAGGGCGTTGAGCCGGCCCTGCCAGCTGTCGTCGGTCTCGGCCAGGGCGCTGGCGATGATGCCCAGGAACAGCGGGATCAGCAGCCCCATCTCGTCCTGGTACCAGCACAGCGCCATGCTGCCGGTCAGCGCGATCAATACCCGGATGCTGTAGCTGAACTTGTCCAGGGCCCACAAACGACGCAGCGAGTGACGCAAGGAAGACGATGACATGATAGGGCGGCAGGCCTGCTTGGCGATGATCGAAATTGAGCCGGTCACGGTGGCAGCGAACTGTCACCGTGGTCACGTACCAGCAAAATTTGTTCCGTGATGCGCGATTCTAACGCGAAGGTTAGACGAACTGCGCGGCCGCGTAGGCCGATGCCCAGGCCCACTGGAAATTGAACCCGCCCAGGTGCCCGCTGACGTCCAGCACTTCGCCCACGAAATACAGGCCGGGGCTTTTCAGCGACTCCAGGGTCTTGGACGACACTTCGCGGGTGTCGACCCCGCCCAGGGTGACTTCGGCGGTGCGGTAGCCCTCGGTGCCGGCCGGCACCACCTGCCAGGCCGCCAGTTTGTCGGCGACCTCGGCCAGTTCGGCCGGGGTGTACTGCTTCATCGGCCGGGACACGAACCAGTGCTCGGCCAGCAGGTTGGCCATCTTCTTGGTGAAGACCTCGCCAAGCAGGGTCTTGAGTTCGCTGTTGGGGCGTTCGGCCTGTTGCTGTTGCAGCCAGGCGAGGGCGTCATGCTCGGGCAGCAGGTTGATCTCGACGCTGTCGCCGCTGTGCCAGAACGACGACACCTGCAGGATCGCCGGGCCGCTGAGGCCGCGGTGGGTGAACAGCAGGTTCTCGCGAAAGCTGGTGCCGTTGCAGCTGGCCACGCAGTCCACCGAGGTGCCCGACAGCTCGGTGCACATGGCCTTGAGCTGCGGCTCGGTGATGGTGAAGGGCACCAGCCCGGCGCGGGTCGGCAGCAGGGTGTGGCCGAACTGGCGGGCCACCTGGTAGCCGAAACCGGTGGCGCCCAGGGTCGGGATCGACAGGCCGCCGGTGGCGATCACCAGCGACTGGCATTGCAGCGTGCCCATGCTGGTTTCGAGCAAGTAGCCTTGCTCGAGCTTTTCGATCTGCTCGATGCGCGTGTCCATGCGCAGCTCGGCGCCGGCGCTCTGGAGCTCGCTGAGCAGCATGTCGAGGATGTCGCTGGACTTGTTGTCGCAGAACAGTTGGCCGAGTTTTTTCTCGTGATAGGGCACGGCGTGCTTGCCGACCATCTCGATGAAGTCCCACTGGGTGTAGCGGGCCAGGGCCGACTTGCAGAAGTGCGGGTTGTGCGAGAGGAAGTTGGCCGGCTCGGTGTACAGGTTGGTGAAGTTGCAGCGCCCGCCACCGGACATCAGGATCTTCTTGCCGGGCTTGTTGGCATGGTCCAGCAGCAGCACCTGGCGGCCGCGGTTGGCGGCGTGGATGGCGCACATCAGGCCGGCGGCGCCAGCGCCGATGATGATCACTTCGGTGGAACGCACTGCAAAATCCTCAAATAGGTGTTGAAGCTATCGCGGGTCAAGCCCGCTCCCACAGGAGGTACGCAAGTCCTTGTGGGAGCGGGCTTGACCCGCGATGAGGCCCTGATAGGCGATAACGGACTCAGACGATGCGAACCCGCAGCGAGCGCCCCTTGATCTTGCCGCTGTTGAGCCGCTGCAGCGCCTGCTTGGCCACGCCGCGTTCCACCGCCACGAAGGCCTGGAAATCGAAGATCGCGATCTTGCCCACCTGGGTGCCCGGGATGCCGGCATCACCGGTCAGCGCACCCAGGATGTCGCCCGGCCGCAGCTTGTCCTTGCGCCCGGCACCGATGCACAGCGTGCTCATGGTCGGCACCAGCGGGCCGCCGGCCTGGGGCTTGAGGCTGTCGATCTGCTCCCAGCGCAGGGGCGCCTTCTGCAGCTGCTCGATGGCCTGGGCGCGGTGCGCTTCGGACGGGGCCACCAGGCTCGCCGCCAGGCCCTTCTCGCCGGCACGCCCGGTACGGCCCACGCGGTGCACGTGAATTTCCGAGTCCCGCGCCAGCTCCACGTTGATGACCATGTCCAGCGCGTCGATATCCAGCCCGCGCGCGGCCACGTCGGTGGCCACCAGCACCGAGGTGCTGCGGTTGGCGAACAGGGTCAGCACCTGGTCACGGTCGCGCTGCTCCAGGTCGCCATGCAGCGACTCGGCGGCGATGCCTTTGGCCTTGAGGTGATCGACCACTTCCTGGCACTGCTGCTTGGTGAAGCAGAACGCCACGCACGACTGCGGACGAAAGTGCGCCAGCAGGGTAGTCACCGCGTCCATGCGCTGCTCGGGCGAGATCTCGTAGAAGCGCTGCTCGATCTGCGTGTCGGCATGCAGCGACTCGGCCTTGACCTGCTGCGGGTTGCGCATGAATGCGGCCGACAGCTGCTTGATGCCGGCCGGGTAGGTGGCCGAGAACAGCAGGGTCTGGCGACGCTCCGGGGTTTGCCCGAGGATGTCGGCGATGGCGTCGTAGAAGCCCATGTCGAGCATGCGGTCGGCTTCGTCGAGCACCAGGGTGTTGAGCCCGTCGAGCACCAGGGTGCCCTTGCGCAGGTGCTGCTGCACGCGGCCTGGGGTGCCGACGATGATGTGCGCGCCGTGTTCCAGCGAGGCGATCTGCGGGCCCAGGGACACGCCGCCGCACAGGGTCAGGATCTTGATGTTGTCTTCGGAGCGGGCCAGACGGCGCAGCTCCTTGGCCACCTGGTCGGCCAGCTCGCGGGTGGGGCACAGCACCAGGGCCTGGCAGCCGAAGTAGCGCGGGTTGATCGGGTTGAGCAGGCCGATGCCGAACGCGGCAGTCTTGCCGCTGCCGGTCTTGGCCTGGGCGATCAGGTCCATGCCCTTGAGGATCACCGGCAGGCTCTGGGCCTGGATCGGGGTCATCTGGGCGTAGCCGAGGGCGTCCAGGTTGGCCAGCATGGCGGCGGACAGCGGCAAGGTGGCGAATTCGGTGGCAATGGTGGTCACGAGGCGGGCCTGCAAAACAAAATGTCGCGCAGTGTACCAGCCTCGTGGCCATTAGCCCTAAGCCTCGATCTCCGGTTCCGGACGACGGGCACGCCTTCCGTCCGCCCTGGACAGCTGCATGAAGATCGCCGCCGCCAGCATCGACATCAGGCCGATGGTCAGGAAGGTCAGCTGGAACGCGCCCAGCGTGGTCTCCACCCCATCGCCGCTGCCAGCGCCGGTAAAGCCGCCCAGCAGTGCGCCAGCGCAGGCCACACCCAGGCTCAGCGAGAGCTGCGCCACCACCGACAGCAGGCTGTTGCCGCTGCTGGCGCTGGCGTCGTCCAGGTCGATCAGGGTCACGGTGTTCATCGCCGTGAACTGCAGCGAGTTCACCGCCCCCAGCAGCCCCAGTTGCACCAGCAGCAGGGCATACGGGGTGTGTTCGTTGACCAGCCCCAGGCTGCACAGCAGCACGCCCAGCAGCAGGGTGTTGCCGGTGAGGATGGTGCGGTAGCCCAGGCGCTCGATCAGCGGCCGGGCGATGGACTTGGCGACCATCGCCGAGGCGGCCAGCGGGATCATGCTCATGCCGGCCTGGGACGGCGAATAGCCCAGCGCCACCTGCAGCAGCAACGGCACCAGAAACGGCAGTGCGCCGCTGCCCAGGCGGGCGAACAGGTTGCCGAGGATGCCCACCGAGAAGGTGCGGGTGCGAAACAGCCGGGGCGAGAACAGCGGGTTGTCGATGCTGCCGGCGCGCAGCCAGTAGGCGGCCAGGCACGCCATGCCGGCGAACAGCAGCAGCATCACGCGCAGGTGCGGCAGGTGCAGCTCGCCCAGGCCCTCCATGGCGATGGTGATCAGCACCATCGCGGCGCCGAACAGCACAAAGCCCACGCCGTCGAAGCGTGTGCGCTCGGAGCCGCGCAGGTCGGGGATGAACTTCCACACCGCATAGCAGCCCAGCGCGCCGACCGGCAGGTTGAGCAGGAAGATCCAGTGCCAGCTCAGGTACTCCACCAGCCAGCCGCCCATGGTCGGGCCCAGCAGCGGGCCGAGCAGGCCGGGGATGGTGATGAAGCTCATGATGCGCACCAGTTCGGTGCGCGGGTAGGCGCGCAGCACCACCAGGCGCCCCACCGGCAGCATCAGCGCGCCGCCCAGGCCCTGGATCACGCGGGCGCCGACCAGCATGCCGAGGCTGTTGGACAGTGCACACAGCAGCGAGCCGATGCTGAACAGCAGGATCGCGCTGAAGAAGATGCGCTTGGTGCCGAAGCGGTCGGCGATCCAGCCCGAGGCCGGGATCAGCAGGGCCACGGTGAGCATGTAGGCGATGATCACCGACTGCATGCGCAGCGGGTTTTCCGCCAGGTCGCGGGCCATGGCCGGCAGCGCGGTGTTGAGGATGGTGCCGTCCAGCGACTGCATGAAGAAGGCGATGGCCACTACCCAGGGAATCCAGCGGGCGGTGACGGGGTCCAGCGGGGTGCGGTTGGGCATGCTCTATGTCCTTGAGGGCCCCTTCGCGGGCAAGTCGAAGCGTCGAACCGCAGCTCCCACAGGGGCGGCGGTGATCCCTGTGGGAGCGGGCTTGACCCGCGATGGCGGCATCACAATGTCAGCGTCAGGCGTTTGACCAGCGCCCCCGGCAAATGGCTCGAACTGGTCTGGCGCTGTCCGTAGGTGCTGGTCGACAGGATCAGCTCGCGCTCGGTCGTGAGCGCCTCCAGCTGCGAGCCGAGCAGGCTGTATACGCTGTCGTCGAAGCGCATGGTGCTGACCGGCGCTTGGATCTGACCGTCCTCGACCCAGAATGTCGCAAAGCGCGTCAGCCCGGTCATGCGCGCCGCCGGCAGGTCGGAGTAGTTCAGGTACCACAGGTTGCTGATGTACAGCCCCGTACCCAGCCTGGCGAGCACCTCATCCAGCGCCAGCTCGCCGGCGGCCAGGCTCAAGGCGCTCGGCCACTCGTGGGCCTCGGCGCCATTGGCGACCTGCTCGAACTCGGCGGCGCTGCGCGCATTGGTCAGCTGTTCGCGCGCCCGCCCTGCGTCCACCAGCTGCACGTCGCTGCGTGGGTAGCCTTCGCCGGAGAACGCCGGGCTCAGCGAGCCGCTGACCTGTTCGGTGATGTTCACCAGCGGGCTCAATGCCGCATCGCCGGCATACAGGCGTTGCAGCGGGCTGTCCTTGCTGGCGATGGCCTGCGCCGAAAAACCGCCCCAGCACAGCATGCCCATGATCTCGTCCATCGCTGCCGGTGCCAGGTAGGCGCGGTACTGGCCGGGGGCGAGGGTCTTGAGTGGACGACCCAGGTACTCCAGCTGCTCGCGGGCCTGGGCCAGGCGCCGGGCGAACGCGGCATTGTCCCACACCTGCCCGGCGTAGTTGGCCTTCACCGCCTGGCCGTTGGCGTGGAACAGGCTGAAGTCGAAATTGAAGCTGTTGGCCTGATGCCAGCCAGAGGCGCCGAACGAACTGGCAAAGCCGCGACTGATAGGCCCGGCGGCATAGATGCCCACCAGGTCCAGCGCGCCGGCGCCGTGTTCGATCTGCTCGAGCACCCGTGCGGTATCCGGCAGCGGGCCGTCCTGTACCTGATGGCTGTGCCAGGCACTATCGTTGAGCAACAGGTACGGGTCGGCAGGGATCAGTGGCAGGATCTGGCGCAGCTCGGCCAGTGCCTGGTGCAGGCGCTCGCGGTCCAGCGCCTGCTCGCCGCTGAGGGTCAGGTGCAGGTCGGCCTGGCGACCGTCGGCAATCAGCTTCAGGCTCGCGCCGGCCTGTTGCACGTCGCCGGCCTGGCGCACCCTGGCATGGTTGAATCGGATGAATTGCGACTGCTCGGCGCTGTAGCTCAGGGTGAACTGTTCGGGGGCGCGCACGTTGTCGCGCAGCCATGCGACCAGGTCCTGGAAGTTGTGCAAAGGGCTGGCGGCCATCAGGCGTCTCCTCCGAATACGTCGATCTGGCTGAACACGCAGGCCGGCGAGGCATGGCCCACGCGCACCACCTGGTTGGGTTCGCCCTTGCCGCAGTTGGGCGTGCCGAGCACCTGGAAGGTACTGGCGTCGCCCACGGCGCTGAGGTTGCGCCAGAAACCGGCGGAAATACCGCGGTAGTTGGGGTTCTTGACCACGCCCTTGAGTTCGCCGTGCTCGATCAACTGGCCCCATTCGCAGCCGAACTGGAACTTGTTGCGCGCATCGTCGATGGACCACGAGCGGTTGGTGCGCATCAGGATGCCGTGCTCGATGCCGCCGATCAGTTGCGCCAGGGACTTGTCGCCCGGCTCGATGTTGAGGTTGGCCATGCGGTCGATCGGTGCGCGGTTCCAGCCGCAGGCGCGGCTGTTGGCCACGCCGTCCAGGCCCGAGCGGAACTGTGACAGCGCACCGCCCAGCGGGCGCACCAGTACACCCTCGCGAATCAGGAACTGCTTGTGGGCCGGGGTGCCGTCGTCATCGTGCGCGTAGCTGGCCAGCTCTTCGGGGATGGCCGGGTCGAAGGTCACGTTGAGCAGTGCCGAGCCGTACTGCAGGTGGCCGAAGTCCTGGGCCTTGATGAAGCTGGTGCCGGCGTAGTTGCGCTCGTCGCCCAGGATGCGGTCCATCTCCAGCGGGTGGCCGATGGACTCGTGGATCTGCAGCATCATCTGGTCGGGCATCAGCAGCAGGTCGCGTACCCCGCTCGGGGTGTTGGGCGCCAGCAGCAGTTGCAGGGCCTGGTCGGCCACCTGGGCCCCGGCACCGAGCAGGCCGCAGCGCTCGATCACATCCACGCCGCCCTGCTGGCCGAAGTTCTCGCGGCCCAGGCTGCGGCTCTGGCTGTCGCTGCCGTCGAAGGCGGTGACGCTCATGCCGGGGAACACGAAGCGTTGCGCCTGGCGCAGTTCGGCGCCGGCACTGTTGAGGTAGATCTGCTCGACCGTGCTCAGGCCCAGGCTGGCCTGCCAGTTCACCAGGCGCGAATCGCCCGGCACACTGGCCGATTCGCGGGCCAGCAGTTCATAGCAGTCGGCCAGGGCCGGGAAGGTGCTGTTGAGGTTGGGCGAGCAGTAGTCGGCGCGGGCGCTGGACACCGGTTGCTCGCGCAGGTCGAGCAGGGCGTGGCGCGCGATCTGGCGGGCCAGCGCCTCGGCCTGGTCGAGGGCGCGTTGCAGGCCGGCCTGGGACAGGTCGGCGGTGGCCGCGTAGGCCTCCACGCCGTTGACGCGCACGGTGAGCATCGCGCCCTGGTCGCGGGTCAGGCTGGGTGGTTCGGCGATGTTCTTGCGCACCGACAGGTGCTGGTGGGCTTCCTGCACATAGCGCAGGGAGAAAAACTCGGCGCCGCTGTTCAGGCCAGCGAAACGCTGGCGCAGCGGCGCGGTGAAATCGAACATGCGCGAACCTCCGGGTGACGGTGGTTCCCCCTCAGAACCACTCCTCGTGCATGCCCGGGCAGGTATCGTCGCGGGCCTCGAGCAATGCGAGGTCATTATGGCAGGCCGGTACTTCCCAGGTGAGGAAAAACCGTGCGGCCTGCAACTTGCCCCGATAGAACCCGGTATCGGCCGGGTTGCCGCGGGCCAGGCCCTGTTCGGCGCGAATCGCCTGCTCCAGCCAGCGCCAGCCGATCACGCAGTGACCGAAGGCCTTGAGGTACAGCGCCGAGTTGGCCAGGGCGCTGTTGACCTGGCCTGTGGACAACTCGCCAAGCAGGCCCAGGGTCACGTGCTGCAGGCGGCTGAGCAGTTGTTCCAGCGGCTCGCGCAACGGGTCCAGGCGGGTGTAGGCATGGGCCTGGGCGCAGGTGCCGGCGATCAGGCGTACCAGTTGCTTGAGGCCGGCGCCACCGTGCTGGGCCAGCTTGCGCCCGAGCAGGTCGAGTGACTGGATGCCGTGGGTGCCTTCGTGGATCGGGTTCAGGCGGTTGTCGCGGTAGTACTGCTCTACCGGGTAATCGCGGGTGTAGCCGTGGCCACCGAGGATCTGGATCGCCAGCTCATTGGCCTTGAGGCAGAACTCGGACGGCCACGATTTGACGATCGGGGTCAGCAGGTCGAGCAGTTGCTGGGCCTGCTGGCGCTCGTCTTCGGTGGCGGCGGTATGGCTGTCGTCGAACAGCCGGGCGGCGTACAGGCCCAGGTCGAAGGCGCCTTCGACGTAGGCTTTCTGGGTCAGCAGCATGCGTTTCACATCGCTGTGCTGGATGATCGGCACGGCGGCGGTGGCGGGGTTCTTGTTGTCGGGCAGGCGGCCTTGCGGGCGCTGGCGGGCGTAGTCCAGCGAGTACAGGTAGCCGGCGTAGCCGAGCATCACCGCGCCCATGCCCACGCCGATGCGCGCCTCGTTCATCATCTGGAACATGCAGGCCAGGCCCTGGTGCGGCTGGCCGATCAGGTAGCCGACGCACTGGCCGTTGTCGCCGAAGTTGAGTGCGGTGGAGGTGGTGCCGCGCCAGCCCATCTTGTGGAACAGGCCGGCCAGCACCACATCGTTGCGCTGGCCCAGGCTGGCGTCCGGGTTGACCAGGAACTTGGGCACGATGAACAGCGAAATGCCCTTTACCCCGGGTGGTGCGTCGGGGAGTTTGGCCAGCACCAGGTGCACGATGTTCTCGGACAGCGTGTGATCGCCCCCGGAGATGAAGATCTTGTTGCCCTTGAGGCGGAAGCTGCCGTCGGCGGCGGGTTCGGCGCGGGTGCGGATATCGGCCAGCGAGCTGCCGGCGTGGGGTTCGGTGAGGGCCATGGTGCCAAAGAAGCGGCCCTCGATCATCGGTTGCAGGAACAGGCGCTTTTGCTCGTCGGTGCCGAAGTTCTCGATCAGGTTGGCGGCGCCCATGGTCAGGAACGGGTAGGCGGTGGTGCCGGCGTTGGCGGCCTGAAAGTGGGCGAAGCAGGCTTGCGAGAGCAGGGTGGGCAACTGCATGCCGCCGGCCTCGAAGTCGCGGTTGGCGTTGAGAAATCCGGCGTCGAGGAAGGCGTCGACGGCAGGTTTGACCTCGGGGATGAGGATGGCCTGGCCGTTCTCGAAGCGTGGCTCGTGCTCGTCGCCCTTGCGGTTGTGCGGGGCGAAGTATTTTTCGGCCAGGGTGCGAGCGGTGTGCAGCGCGGCGTCGAAGGTTTCGCGGCTGTGCTCGGCGAAGCGTGGGCGTTGGGTGAGGGCCTCGGCGTCGAGCACTTCGTAGAGTTCGAAGGCCAGGTTGCGGGCGCTGAGCAGGGTGTCGGACATGGCGGCCATACCTTGGTGGGGATGGGGCCGAGTCTAGGCATGCGGGCGGGAGGTGGACAGGTTAATAGGTGGGGGTGATGAGGGGTCAGAACCGTTGTCAGGTGTGTGTCCGCAAAAAAAATCGCGGGCCAGGCCGTCCCCCACAAGAATCTGCATCGATCCTGTGGGGGCGGGCCTGACCCGCGATTGGCAACGCCTCGGTGGTTAGCCGATGGTCATCAGGCTGGCATTGCCGCCCGCTGCGGCGGTGTTCACGCTCAACGCACGCTCGATCACCAGGCGCTCCAGCGCAATCGCGGTTTCACCCGACGACAAGCCCTGCACACCCACGATCGCACCGGCACGCTTGGCCACCTGCTCGCATACTGCGCGCAGCTGGTCCGAATGGCCGTGATGCAGCACCGCGTCGAACACCACCTCGTCCTTGGCCCAGTCGCTCACCAGCTTGATGCGCGCCTGCACATCCTTCGGCAAGCGCCCACGCAAGGCCTTGCCCGGCTCGCCGTCGACGAACACTGCCGAGCTGCCCACCGCCAGTACCGCTGCCAGTTGAGTCAGCAGATCAGCCTCCGACTCGGCCAGGCACAGCACGTGCTCGCGCGGCAGGATGGTGTAGCTGTTGCGCTCGCCGGTCGGGCCGTTGAGCAGGCGGGTGACGCCGCTCTGCGACTGCTGCGCGAACTGCTCGCACAGCTGCGCCAGTTCGGCCTGCTGGTTGCTGCCGGCCCACGCCTTGAGCGATTGCAGCGGCTTGAGCAACTGCTCGCGCAGACGCACGTCCGGGGCAGTACCGGCGTCGCTGCGCTGGAACGACTGCTCGATGGCATCGGCCGGGCGCGTGGACAGCAAACGGTACAGGTACAGCGGGCCACCGGCCTTGGGGCCGGTACCCGACAGGCCTTCACCACCGAACGGCTGCACGCCGACCACGGCGCCGACGATGTTGCGGTTGACGTAGACGTTGCCGGCATGGACGTTGTCGATCACCTTGGCGATGGTCTCGTCGATGCGGGTGTGCACGCCCAGGGTCAGGCCGTAGCCGGATGCATTGATCTGCTCGATCAACTGGTCGAGGTGCTTGCGGTTGTAGCGCACCACGTGCAGGACGGGGCCGAAGATCTCACGCTGCAGTTCATCGAAGCTTTCCAGCTCGATCAGGGTCGGCATCACGAAGGTGCCGCGCTTGATCTCTTCACCGTCGGCAATGGCCACCTGATACACGTTGCGACCCTTGTCGCGCATGCCCTGGATGTGTTTTTCGATGCCAGCCTTGGCCTCGGCGTCGATCACCGGGCCGATGTCCACGCTCAGGCGCTCCGGGTTGCCCAGGCGGCTTTCGGCCATGGCGCCCTTGAGCATCTCGATCACGCGGTCGGCCGAGTCTTCCTGCAGGCACAGCACGCGCAGGGCCGAGCAACGCTGGCCGGCGCTGTCGAAGGCCGAGGAGACCACGTCGATGACCACCTGCTCGGTCAGCGCCGAGGAGTCGACAATCATCGCGTTCTGGCCACCGGTTTCGGCGATCAGCGGGATCGGACGGCCCTGGCTGTCCAGGCGGCCGGCAATGTTGCGTTGCAGCAGGCGCGCCACTTCGGTGGAACCGGTGAACATCACGCCTTTGACCCGGTCATCGCCTACCAGGCGCGCACCGACGGTCTCGCCACGGCCCGGCAGCAGTTGCACCACGCCTTGCGGGATGCCGGCCTCGAGCAGCAGGCGCACGGCCTGGGCGGCCACCAGCGGGGTCTGCTCGGCAGGCTTGGCCAGTACCGGGTTGCCGGCAGCGAGCGCTGCAGCCACCTGGCCACTGAAGATCGCCAGCGGGAAGTTCCACGGGCTGATGCACACCACCGGGCCCAGCGGGCGGTGGGCGTCGTTGCTGAAGTCGTTGCGTGCCTGCACCGCGTAGTAGCGCAGGAAGTCGACCGCTTCGCGCACCTCGGCGATGGCGTTGGCGTAGGTCTTGCCGGCTTCGCGGGCCAGCAGGCCCATCAGCGGCTGGATCTCGCCTTCCATCAGGTCGGCGGCACGTTCCAGGATCGCGGCACGCTCGGCCGGCGGGGTGGCCTGCCAGATCGGTGCGGCGTTGAGTGCGCACTGGATGGCGTTGTCGGCGTCCTCGACGGTGGCTTCCTGCACGTGGCCGACCACGTCACGGTGGTCGGACGGGTTCAGCACCGGTGCGGCAGCTTCGTCGCTGGACGCGCAACCGAGCATCGGCTCGGCCTTCCAGTCGTTGTGCGCGGTGGCCAGCAGGGCGCACGACAGCGAGGCCAGGCGGTGTTCGTTGGCCATGTCGATGCCGCTGGAGTTGGCGCGCTCGGCACCGTACAGGTCACGCGGCAACGGGATGCGCGGGTGCGGCAGGCCGAAGCCGCCTTCCTGGGTGGCCATGCGCTCGATGGTCGCGACCGGGTCGGCCACCAGTTCCTGGATCGAGATCGACTGGTCGGCGATACGGTTGACGAACGAGGTGTTGGCGCCGTTTTCCAGCAGGCGACGCACCAGGTAGGCCAGCAGCGTTTCGTGGGTGCCGACCGGGGCGTACACGCGGCACGGACGGTTCAGCTTGCCGTCGGCCACCTTGCCCACCACCTGTTCGTACAGCGGCTCGCCCATGCCGTGCAGGCACTGGAACTCGTACTGGCCCGGGTAGTAGTTCTGCCCGGCGATATGGTAGATGGCCGACAGGGTGTGGGCGTTGTGGGTGGCGAACTGCGGGTAGATGGCTTCGGGCACCGACAGCAGCTTGCGGGCGCAGGCGATGTAGGAGACGTCGGTGTACACCTTGCGGGTGTACACCGGGTAGCCTTCCAGGCCTTCGACCTGGGCGCGCTTGATCTCGCTGTCCCAGTACGCGCCCTTTACCAGGCGGATCATCAGGCGGTGACGGCTGCGGCGTGCCAGGTCGATGACGTAGTCGATCACGTAAGGGCAGCGCTTCTGGTAGGCCTGGATCACGAAGCCGATGCCGTTCCAGCCGCTCAACTGCGGCTCGAAGCACAGGCGTTCGAGCAGGTCCAGCGACAGCTCCAGGCGGTCGGCCTCTTCGGCGTCGATGTTCAGGCCGATGTCGTACTGCTTGGCCAGCAGGGTCAGCGACAGCAGGCGCGGGTACAGCTCGTCCATCACGCGCTCGTACTGGGCGCGGCTGTAGCGCGGGTGCAGGGCCGAGAGCTTGATCGAGATGCCCGGGCCTTCATAGATGCCGCGGCCATGGGAGGCCTTGCCGAGGGCGTGGATGGCCTGCTCGTAGGAGGCCAGGTATTTCTGCGCGTCGTGCTCGGTGAGCGCGGCTTCACCGAGCATGTCGTAGGAGTAGCGGAAACCCTTGGCTTCGAACTTGCTGGCATTGGCCAGGGCTTCGGCAATGGTCTCGCCGGTGACGAACTGCTCGCCCATCAGGCGCATGGCCATGTCGACGCCCTTGCGGATCATCGGCTCGCCGCTCTTGCCGATGATGCGGCTGAGCGAGGAGGTGAGGCCGGATTCGTTGTGCGTGGACACCAGTTTGCCGGTCAGCAGCAGGCCCCAGGTGGCGGCGTTGACGAACAGCGACGGGCTGTTGCCCAGGTGCGGCTGCCAGTTGCCGGTGCTGATCTTGTCGCGGATCAACGCATCGCGGGTGCCCTTGTCGGGAATGCGCAGCAGCGCTTCGGCCAGGCACATCAGCGCCACGCCTTCCTGGGACGACAGCGAGAACTCCTGCAGCAGGCCCTGGACGATGCCGGCGCGGCCGCTGGCGCTCTTCTGGTTGCGCAGCTTTTCGGCAATGCCGGCGGCCAGCTTGTGGGTGGCCTCGGCCATGGGCGCGGGCAGGCGTGCCTGCTCCAGCAGCATCGGCACCACTTCCGGTTCCGGACGACGGTAGGCGGCGGTGATCGAGGCACGCAGCACCGACTGCGGCAGGATGCTCTCGGCGAACTCGAGGAAGCACTGGTGCGAGTGGTCGGCCTGCACATCGCCGGCGTCGTCGCTCTGATTGCCGGGCTGACCGCTGAGTTCGGTCAGGGTGGCGCCACCCTCGAGCTTCTCCAGGTAGTTGAAGATCGCCTGCTTGATCAACCAGTGCGGGGTGCGGTCGATGGACTGCGCAGCCGTTTTCAGTCGCTCGCGGGTAGGGTCGTCGAGTTTGACCCCAAGGGTGGTCGTCGCCATTTCTTATCCTCATTATTGCCACTGGGCCGTGGCTAAGCTGGCGCCAAGATTAGCCGGGCGCCTTTGTGGGTGCAACCTAGTGCAACCCAAATAATCGCGTTGAGGAGTGCAACTCGTCCGGTGGCTAAAACCCCACAGCATAAATGGCTGTTCAAGGTGCATTTGCTTATGTAAACGGCGGTTTTTGCTCCCAAATGGAGCAAAAACACGTTGTTATGCGAAATATCCGACCAGGTGCAACTTGACTGAAGAAACTGGTTGCACCTTGTTTGCGTTGTTGCATAGGATTCGCCGCCTGGGTGCAACCGTTAGCGGCTGTCACTACATAAAAACAAACGCCAGGGCGCAACAATGAGTTTTAGCAATCCAATCACGATCACGTTCGTGATCTATATCGCGGCAATGGTGCTGATCGGCTTCATGGCCTATCGCTCCACCAACAACCTTTCCGATTACATCCTCGGTGGCCGCAGCCTCGGCAGCGTGGTGACCGCGCTCTCGGCCGGTGCCTCGGACATGAGCGGCTGGTTGCTGATGGGCCTGCCGGGCGCCATCTACATGTCGGGCCTTTCCGAAGCCTGGATCGCCATCGGCCTGACTGTCGGTGCCTACCTGAACTGGCTGTTCGTGGCCGGCCGCCTGCGCGTGCAGACCGAGCACAACGGCGACGCGCTGACCCTGCCGGACTATTTCGCCAGCCGTTTCGAAGACCACAGCGGCCTGCTGCGCATCATTTCGGCAATCGTGATCCTGGTGTTCTTCACCATCTATTGCGCCTCCGGCATCGTGGCCGGCGCCCGCCTGTTCGAAAGCACCTTCGGCATGTCGTATGAGACGGCGCTGTGGGCCGGTGCTGCTGCCACCATCGCCTACACCTTCGTCGGTGGCTTCCTGGCGGTGAGCTGGACCGACACCGTGCAGGCCACGCTGATGATCTTCGCGCTGATCCTGACCCCGGTGATCGTGCTGATCGCCACCGGCGGCTTCGACACCACCTTCCTGGCCATCGAAGCCCAGGGCGCGGGCAACTTCGACATGTTCAAGGGCGCCACCTTCATCGGCATCATCTCGCTGATGGGCTGGGGCCTGGGCTACTTCGGCCAGCCGCACATCCTGGCGCGCTTCATGGCGGCAGACTCGGTGAAATCGATCGCCAATGCCCGTCGCATCTCCATGACCTGGATGATCCTGTGCCTGGCCGGTACCGTGGCCGTGGGCTTCTTCGGCATCGCCTACTTCTCGGCGCACCCTGAAGTGGCCGGCCCGGTCACCGAGAACCACGAGCGCGTGTTCATCGAACTGGCCAAGATCCTGTTCAACCCGTGGATTGCCGGTGTGCTGCTGTCGGCCATCCTGGCAGCAGTGATGAGTACCCTGAGCTGCCAGCTGCTGGTGTGCTCCAGCGCCCTGACCGAAGACTTCTACAAGACCTTCCTGCGCAAGAACGCCTCGCAGGTCGAGCTGGTATGGGTCGGTCGCCTGATGGTGCTGGCGGTTGCGCTGATCGCCATCGCGCTGGCCGCCAACCCGGACAACCGCGTGCTGGGCCTGGTGGCCTACGCCTGGGCCGGCTTCGGTGCCGCCTTCGGCCCGGTGGTGCTGATTTCGGTACTGTGGAAGGGCATGACCCGCGACGGCGCACTGGCCGGTATCGTGGTGGGCGCGGTGACCGTGATCCTGTGGAAGCAGTTCGACACCATGGGCCTGTACGAAATCATCCCGGGTTTCCTGTTCGCATCGCTGGCGATCTACTTCGTGAGCAAGGCGGGCAGCCCGTCGGCTGCGATGGTCAAGCGTTTCGAAACCGCTGAAGCGGCGTTCCACGCCGACAAGTAACACGGCTGCATCATGCTGCCCGGCAACGGCCCGGCCTCTTCTGGAGGTCGGGCCGTTGTCATTCTGGCGGCTGTCACCTGACGGCGCGGGCCTGACAGGGTAAACTTCCGGGCCTTGCAGGAGTTGCCATGAACTATCGTCACGCCTTTCACGCCGGCAACCACGCCGACGTGTTCAAACACCTCGTATTGACCCGGCTGATTGCGCTGATGTCGCGCAAGGAGCAGCCGTTCGCCTACCTCGACACCCACGCCGGCCTTGGCCTGTATGACCTGCAGGGCGACCAGGCGACCCGCACCGGCGAGTGGCTGGAAGGCATCGGCCGGCTCTGGGGGCGCGACGACCTGCCCGAGGTGACGGCCGATTACCTGCGCATCCTGCGCAAGATGAACCCCGACGGCGAGCTGCGCTACTACCCGGGGTCGCCCGAGCTGGCACGGCGCCTGGCGCGCCAGCAGGACCGCGTGCTGCTCAACGAGAAGCACCCCGAAGACGGGCGCCTGCTCAAGGAAAACATGAAGAAGGACCCACGCGTGGCGGTGCACCTGGGCGAGGGCTGGCACGTGCCGAGGGCCTTGCTGCCGGTGCAGGAGAAGCGCGCGGTGATGCTGATCGACCCGCCCTTCGAGCAGGCCGACGAGCTCAAGCGCTGCACGGTGGCGATGAAGGAGACGATTGGCCGCATGCGCCAGACGGTCGCGGCCATCTGGTACCCGATCAAGGACCAGCGCCAGCTGGTGCGTTTCTATCAGGACCTGACCAGCACCGGTGCGCCGAAGCTGCTGCGGGTGGAGCTGTACGTGCACCCGCAGGACAGCCCGCAGGGCTTGAACGGCTCTGGCCTGGCGATCGCCAACCCGCCCTGGGGCCTGGAAGAAGAGCTGCGCGCACTGCTGCCGTGGCTGGCCCAGGTGCTGGGGCAGACCCAGGGCAGCTGGCGCATGGACTGGCTGATTGCCGAGTAGGGTGTTGTGAATGTGTTGGCCTATCGCGGGTCAAGCCCGCTCCCACAGAGGCAATGATGTCCTTGTGGGAGCGGGCTTGACCCGCGATGGGTTCCACGCCAGCAGTGCGCCCTGCACTCCGTACCACGCTTTACGCTATAATCCCGCCCTTTCGCTGCCACCCGCCCATGAGGCCGGGGCGCACATCTACAGATTTGAAGAGGCTAGACCCTTGGCATTGACGATTCTTGGCCTGTCCGGCGCCCTTAGCCATGATCCTTCCGCGGCCCTGTACATCGACGGCAAGCTGATTGCCGCCGCTGAAGAAGAGCGCTTCGTGCGCGACAAACATGCAAAGAACCGCATGCCCTACGAATCGGCGAAGTTCTGCCTCGAACAGGCCGGCATCAAGCCGTCCGATGTCGATGTGGTAGCGATTCCGTTCGCCCCCATCAGCCTGTTCGGCAAGGCCCGCTGGCACTACGCCAAGCGCTACTGGTACGCCCCGGATCGCGCCCTCGACGCGCTGCTGATGGGCAACCGTCGCTACAAGCGCTACCGCAACAAGATCGTCTGGTGCCTGGAGCAACTGGGCTTCGATCCGAAAAAGATCAAGATCGAACCGGTCGAGCACCACCTGGCCCACGCCTCCAGCGCCTACCACTGCTCGGGTTTCAAGGAAAAGACCGCGATCCTGGGCATCGACGGCAAGGGCGAGTACGCCACCACGTTCTTCGGCTACGGCGAAAACGGCAAGATCCACAAGATCAAGGAATTCTTCGACCCGGACTCCCTCGGCGGCCTGTATGGCGCGATCACCGAGTTCCTGGGCTTCGAAATGCTCGACGGCGAGTTCAAGGTCATGGGCATGGCGCCGTACGGCGACGCCAGCAAGTATGACTTCTCGCGCCTGGCCAGCTTCGAAAACGGCGAGCTGGAGATCAACACCGACTACGCCAACGTCATCGGCCTGCGCCGCTATAAAGAGAAGGGCAAGGGTTTCTACTTCTCGCCCAAGCTGATCGAGTGGCTGGGCCCCAAGCGCGAAGGCGACATCGCCGACGAGCCGTACATCCACTATGCGGCCAGCATGCAGGCGCTGTTCGAGAAGCTCGCGCTGCAGATGATCGACTACTACCTGGGTGACGTGCTCAAGGAAACCGGCAAGCTGGCCTTTGCCGGCGGCTGCGCGCTGAACGTCAAGCTGAACCAGAAGATCATCGCCCGTCCCGACGTGAAGGAGCTGTTCGTGCAGCCCGCCTCGGGCGACGCCGGCACCGCAGTCGGTGCTGCCGCCTATGTGTCCCACGCCCGTGGCGTACCGGTCGAGAAGATGGAACACGTCTACCTCGGCCCGGCGTACAGCAACGAGGACGTGATCGCCGCCTGCGCCCGTCACGAACACAAGCCGACCTGGCGCAAGCTGGACAACATGCCCGAGCAGATCGCCCGGATCATGGTCGACGGCAACCCGGTGGCCTGGTTCCAGGGCCGCATGGAGTTCGGCCCGCGGGCCTTGGGCGGACGTTCGATCATCGGCTGCCCGAGCGTGCCGGGCGTGGCCGACCGCATCAACCACCAGATCAAGTTCCGCGAGCGCTGGAGGCCTTTCTGCCCTTCGATGCTCGACACCGTGGCGCCGCAGATGATCAAGATCGATCACCCGGCCCCGTTCATGACCTTCACCTTCGAAGTGGCTGAAGAGTGGAAGACCCGCGTGCCGGAAGTGGTCCACGAAGATGGCACCTCGCGGGCCCAGGTGCTCAAGCGCGAGTACAACCCGCGCTACTACGACATGATGAAGGCGCTGGAGACGCTGACCGGCAACGGCGTGTCGCTCAATACCTCGCTCAACCGTCGTGGCGAACCGATGATCTGCTCGCCGACCGATGCCCTGAACATGTTCTTCGGCTCGGACCTGCAGTACCTGATCATGGAAGACATCCTGGTGGTCAAGGACGGCGCGAAAGCTTATGACAGCGTTGGCTGAACGGCACGTCCTGCAGTTTTGCCACGGCTATGACGGGCCGTTTCTCGATTGCGCCCGTCAGTACGCCAGCCTGTTCGCGGGCAAGGGCTACCGCGTCACCACGGTGTTTCTCACCGGCGCCGCCGATCCGCAGGTGGCGGCGGGCTGTGCGAGCGATGAAGTGCTGTTTCTCGAGTTCAGCTCCAAGGCCATTCGTGGCTTGAAGCTGGGCGCGATTCGCGAACTGCGCCGCATTGCCGCGTCGCGCCGATTCAGCTTCTGCATCGCCCATCGCTTCAAGCCTATCTACATCGCCCTGCTGGCCACCCGCCTGCCGGTGATCGGCGTGCACCACGCCTTTGGCGACTACCAGCGGCGTACCCGCCAGCTGTTCGCCAACCTGTTCAGCAAACGCCTGAGCCTGCTCGGGGTGTCGGACGCGGTGCGCGACGACATGCGCCAGTGCCTGCCCAAGTGGCCGGCCGAGCGTATCCAGACGCTGTACAACCGCATCGACATCGACGCCCTGCAGGCCAGCCTGGTGCCCGCCGCGCAGGCGCGCCAGGCCCTGGGCCTGGATGCGAAGGCATGGATCGTCGGCAACGTCGGCCGCCTGCACCCGGACAAGGACCAGGCCACCTTGCTGCGCGGGTTTGCCCAGGCACTGCCGGCACTGCCGGCAGGCGCCCGCCTGGCAGTGCTGGGCACCGGCCGCCTGGAGCACGCGCTCAAGGCGCAGGCCGAGGCGCTGGGGATTGCCGCACAGGTGGACTTTCTCGGCCAGGTACCGGATGCACGGCGCTATTTCAGTGCCTTCGACGTGTTTGCCCTGAGCTCGGACCACGAGCCTTTCGGCATGGTGCTGCTCGAAGCGATGGTGGCCGGCGTGCCGTTGCTGGCCACCGCCTGCGGTGGCGCCAAGGAAGTGGTCGAAGGTGTCGGCATCCTGTTCCCGCTCGGGGATGCCGAGCGTCTGGCGCAAGGCCTGCAACACCTGGCCGAGCTGGACCAGGCGCAACGCCAGGCCTGTGCCGAGCGCATGCTCGAGCGCCTGCGCGAACGCTTCTCCGACACGGCCGTGCGCGAGACTTTCTGGCACCTTCCCCAGGTTGTCGAACTGACGGGGCAGGCCTGATGCTCAATTATGTACAAGGCTGGCGTGAGCGCGGCTGGCGCGTGATCGATGCGCCGGCCTACGCCGACGCCTGGCAGCGCTTTGGCGGCAGTGTGGCGACCCACCCGCTGGTGCTCGCGCAACTGGCCGAGATGGCCGATATTCCGGTGCGTTACCTGGGCTGGTACCAGGGTGACGAACTGAAGGCGGCCATACCCACCTGGGACCGCTACCTGGCACTGTCCAAGGACGTGCTCAAGCGCCGGGGCAAGAAGGGCCTGTTCGACCTGGGCAATGCCGAGCTGATTCTGCCGGCCGCTGCCGATGCACAGGCGCCGCTGCGCCATGCCGGGCGCTACCTGTCCGAGCTCAACCAGGGCCGTTTCAGCGGCCTCAAGGCGCAGCCCGAAGCCCTGGCCATGGCACGCCAGCCCGAAGAACTGTCGAAGAAGTTTCGCTACAACCAGCGCCGCGAACTGCGCTTGCTGGAAGAGGCGGGCGGGCAGGTGCGGGCCATCACCGAGTTCACCAGTGCCGAGATCGCGTCGATGTATTGCGACCTGTTCCAGCGCCGCTGGGGCTTTGCGGCCACCGGTGCCGAGCGCATGGCCGAGATGGTCGAACGCCTGCGCGCGTTGCTGATCGGCTCGGTGCTGTTTCTGGAAGACAAGCCGATCGCGATCCAGCTGGTGTACCGCGTCGAGGCTCCCGAGTGGGTCAGCGTCGAGTACGTCAACGGCGGCGTCGACCCCGAGACGCGTGCCTTCAGCCCGGGCAGCGTGCTGAGCTTTCTCAACACACAGAGCGCCTGGGAAGCCGCGCGCGCGCTGAACAAGCCGCTGCGGTTCTCCTTCGGCCGCGCCGATCGCGAGTACAAGGACCGATGGTGCAACCCCGTGCCGGTGTTTCAGGTGTGAGCCGCAAGCAGCAGTTGCTCAGGCGCCATCGGCGCAACAAGCGCGTGGGCCTGCTGGTCGCTCTGGTGGTGCTGATCGCCCTGGGCGTGCTGGTGAAATGGTGGCTGGCGCTGGTGCTGTTGCCGCTGTTGTGGGTGGCTCACGAGGCATGGTTTGCCGATCACCTGTTCTATTCGCCAGGTGATGATTATCTGTACGAGTTCCCTGAACCCTGCGAGCGCGTGCCGGTGTCGCTGGATGGCCTGGTGCTGCGTGCGCCGGCATCATTGAGCCTGTCGGGCGATGAGACGCTGGTGCTGCAGGTGCGTGTCAAAAGCTCGCTGCTGGGGCGTTTTCGCGACCCTGGCGTCGAGGTGTCGGGCGAGGGGGGGGCGGATCTGCAGGGCTTGGAGCGCGGGGTCGACGGGCTGCGCTACCTCAATCTGACCGGGCAGGCGCCGGCGCTGCTGGCCGGCACTCTGCGCATCCGCGGGCGTTGCTGCCGGGTGGTCGAGGCTGCGTCGCTGATCGTGGTGCGCGCCAGCGACCTGCGCCAGCGCCGGGTGATGGTGATTGCGCCCCACGCCGACGATGCGGAACTGGCCGCCTACGGGCTGTACAGCCAGGCCGAAGAGGCGTGGGTTGTGACGCTTACGGCCGGCGAGATCGAGGCCGAGCATTACCAGCAGATGGGCCTGGAGCCTGCGCACGCCGCACGCCTGAAGGGCCGCTTGCGCGCGTGGGACAGTATCGCCGTACCGCGCTGGGCCGGTGTGCCAGAAGCGCAGTGCGTGCAACTGGGCTACTTCTGCCTGCAGTTGCCCGCCATGCAGGCCGCACCGGATCAGCCCGTCGCCTCACGCGAAGCCGACCTGAGCGATACGCGGCTGTTCCGCCAGCTCAACGCCCTGTCGCTGCCGGGCGACCAGGACGGCGCGCCCACCTGGAACAACCTGCTGGCCGACCTGCGTGCACTGATCATGCAGGCGCGTCCACAGGTGCTGGTGATGCCGCACCCGACCCTGGACCCGCATCCGGACCACCTGTGTGCCCAGGCCGCCGTGCTCGAAGCGTTGCACGGCCTGCAATGGCAGCCCGAGAGCGTGCTGTACTACGCCAACCACCTGCATGACAACGATCGCTGGCCGATGGGTGACAGCGGTGCCGGCATCGCCTTGCCGCCGCAGGTCGAGCCTGGCCAGGCCTGGGCACCCTACAGCCTGAGCCTGACGCTGGACACCCAGCGCGACAAGGCCATGGCCCTGGGCATGATGCATGACCTGCAGCCGCGTGCACCCTTCAAGCGTCGCCTGCGTCGCCTGCTGCAACGTTGGCTGGCCGGTCGTCAGCCTTCGCCTTACGGTGAGAACGAGTTCTTCCGCAAGGCGGTACGTCGACACGAATTGTTCTGGCGCCGGGACCTCTGAACCCGGTGCATGACTGCATAGCTGTGGCCCGAGCGCCGCAAGGAAGACAATGAAAGTTCTATTTCTGGTGCAGAAGGAACAGCGGGCCATTCTTGACCGGCTGTACGAAGGGGTTGCGGCCCATTGCGAATGCGACCTGCGCTGGTTGAGCAGTGCCGAACAGCGCGACCTGCGCGGGTATTTTCGCCGCGAGGTGGACGTCACCCGGTACGACCGCATCATCTTCTTCCTGCGCTTCAAGCAGGAGATCCGTCAGGTCGGTTTCATCCGTACCGTGCCCAATCTGGTCATTCTGGAGCACGATGCCTACCAGAACTACATTCCGTGCAAGTACACCGGCAAGTTCAGCGCGCATTACCGCAAGCTGCCCTGGGCCCGGGTGATCAGCTCGGGCTTCATGGTCAGCGAGCGCCTGCGCCAGGAAGGCTTCGACGCGGTGTTCGTGCCCAAGGGCTACGACCAGCAGTTGCTGGCCGACCAGGGGCGCGAGCGGGACATGGAGCTTGCCTTCGTCGGCAGCACCAACAGTGTGGCCTACAGCGGCCGCAAGGCGTTGCTCGACGAGCTGGGGCAAGTCGAGAACCTGGTGGTGACCCGTACCAATTCGGGTGCCGAGTATTGCGACACGCTCAACCGCATTCGTTTCTTCGTCAGTGCCGACGTCGGCATGGGCGAATACATGATCAAGAACTTCGAGGCCATGGCCTGCGGTTGCGTGCTGCTGGCGTTCGACCAGGGCGAGGCGGAGAATCGTGCGCTGGGTTTGCAGGACATGCACAACGTCGTACTGTATGGCAGCATTGCCCAGCTGCAGGCCAAGTTGAAGGTCCTGCGTGCCGATGAGGCCCTGGTGCGGCGTATTGCTACCAACGGCCGTGATCTGGCGGTTTCACGTTTCAGTTTCGCCCAGGTCGGGCGCAGTATTGTCGAGCAGTTGCAGCCGGTACTCCGTCCTCACCCACCATTGAGCGCTTGGCAGCGTCTGCGTCTGAAACTGGGGGTCTGACTCCCTGGGCTGCCGCCCGAACGGACTGGAGAGGTTGCAACTGCATGGATGTATTTACCGGGGGTTGCTGTGCAATTTAGTGAAAAGAGTGATGTGACGCTGGTAGTGACCAGCTGCGGGCGGTTCGATCTGCTCAAGCTGACGCTGGACAGCTTCGATCAGTTCAACACGGCGCCTATCCGTGAGGTTTTCATCACCGAAGACAGCGGTGAGGAGGCCGTGCACGACGCCATACCGGAGCACTGGAAGCCTTACTGCACGGTGTTCGTGAACAAGCCCAAGCTTGGGCAGCTGGCGTCGATCGACCTGGCCTACGGTCATGTCAAAACCCCGTACATCTTTCATTGCGAGGATGACTGGCGGTTCTATCGCCCGGCCTTCGTCGAAGATTCGCGAGCGATTCTCGAGGCGCGGCCGAAACTGCTGCAGGTATGGCTGCGCAATTTCGTCTACGACCTCAACGTCAACAGCCCCTACATTCATCTGGGCGAGCGCGAGATCATCGCTGGGGTCCCTTGCTACCCACTGCTCTCGGACAAGCCCGAGTGGCAGTCTTTCTCGCTGAACCCAGGGCTGCGGCGCCTGAGTGACTATCATCTATGTGCACCCTTCGCTGCGCATGGCGGTGAAAAGTCGCTGTCAAAGCGGTATGCCGAACTTGAACTGACTGCTGTGACCCTTGAAGGCGATGCGGTACTGCACACCGGATTCGGCCATCACGTCACGATGCCCGAGGAGCGGCTGCGCAAGGCACGTCGCAAGCAGCGCGAGCGTGTTCGGTTGTCGTTGGCGGCAATAGCGGGGTTGGTGGTGGGAGTTGGCCTTGCTCTTCTGTTGTCGTGAGTCGTTTTCTGCCTTTCCAGTGATAGGTGAATCAAGGTGGGCTGGCCAGTGAACGTCATCAATATCATGTGGGCAGGTGGCTCGCCGTTCGTCTCCGTGCACAAGGTCCACCAGCAGATTCTTTCGCTGGTGCCTCCTGACATCTCTGTGAACAGCTGGTTGCTGCAGGGCCATGGGGCTGCGTGCGCCCCGGGCGCAACGCGGGAATGGAACCTGCCACAGCGCCTGATAAAGGGTCGTCATGTGTGGGGGCTGCTGCAGCCCTGGTTGCGCGCCCGCCTGCGCAAGGCGCTGCTGGAGGCCGATGCCGACGCCTTGCTGCTCGATGGGGTGGGTGTGTCGCGCCTGATCTTGCCTGTGCTCAAGGGCCTGCCTGAGGTAAAGGCGACCGTGGTGTTTCACGGCAAGACCCGTTTGCATCCCAGTGACGTGGCGCTGTTGCGCGGGTTCAAGCCGGCGCAGCTGTCACTGGTGGCGGTGTCGGCCACGCTGGCGGCGTCATTGCAGGCCGAGCTGGGCCTGAAGGTGACGGCCTTGCGTACCGCGTTGGAACCTACCCGTTTTTGCGCCGAGCAACTGACAGCGCAGCAAGCGCGCCAGGTCATGGGGTTGAGGGAGCCCGGTGTGCGGATCATGGGGGCTGTCGGTCGCCTGGTCATGGACAAGGGGTTCGACTACCTGATCGATGCATTTGCCGACGCCAGCCGGGCGCAACCCGATCTGCGCCTGGTCATTCTCGGCGAAGGCCCCGAGCGCCCATTGCTGCAGCAAAAGATCCAGGCGCTGGGCCTGCAGGGCAAGGTATCGCTGACAGGGCATTGCGACATTCTGGAGTGCCTGTACCAGGCGTTCGACTGGTTGCTCGTGCCTTCCCGGGCCGAGGGCCTGGGCCTGGTACTGCAGGAGGCAGTCATTGCCGGCGTGCCGGTGCTGTGCAGTGACCTGCCGGTGTTCCATGAACAGTTGGGCGATAGCGGTCTTTACGCTCGGGTCGGTGATGTGCAGGAGTGGGCTGCTGCCATCGAGCGTTGCGCCAGCCTGCCGGCAACCGCCGTTGCCCAGGCGCAGTACCGCTCGCTGGCACCGGAGCAAGCCTGGGAATGCTTCAGTCGAACCCTGCGGGAAATGTGGGCGGTCAAGCCTGACTCAGGGAGCCAGTAGGGCCTGTTCCAGCTCGGCGAGGGGGAAGCTCCCGCCGAGTTTTTCACGTGACAGGTAGCGGGCGAAGTGCTGTATGTTGCGCTTGATCATGCGCCGGCTCAGCGGCCCGCGTAGAAAACGCATGTCCGCCACATCGATCAGCCCCCACTGCTGGTCGGGCGTCACCACGATGTTGCCCAGGTGCAGCGAGCGAAAATATACCCCCGATCGATGCAGGGTCCGTACCAGGCGGACCATGTCCGGCAGTGCCTGCTGCCAGCTGAAGCCTTCCTTGCGGCTGAGCTGGCTCAGCGTCTGGCCTGGCAGGGGGTGGTACAGCACCGCCGTCATGCCGGGCTTTTCCAGGCGGTAATGCGCCAATACACGCAGAGTCGGAATGCCCAACTGCTCCAGCCTGGCGGCGTTGTCGATGAAGCGGCGGGAGTAGGGCCGCAGCAACGCCGACGACAGCAGGCGCTTGCGCCGGAAAAGTTTAAGGATATTGCCGTTCTCTAGCAGGTAGACTTTCGCACCGTAGCTGTCAGCTTCCAGTATCTGGGCACCGACGATCAGTTGGTTGAGGTCGGCCTGAGGGAGCCGGGAGCATTGCATGTAGATGGCCTTGTCGAAATAGCGAGCAGGAATGACAGGGCATAATGCCGAAAACTAAAAGAATGCACCATGTTGGTCGCTTGGATTGAATGGGGAAGGGATGATGTACGCGAGTCGCTGGGCGCAATTGTGGTTGGCTGTAGGGCTGCTCTGGTTTCTGGCAGGTATTGCTCTGGCGCCTAGTAACAAGATTTATCAGCAAGGTCTGATCGCGTTTCTTTGGCTACCGACCCTGGTACTGGGCTGGTCGGCCCGGGAGCAGTTCGGCCGATTGTGGGCACAGCAGCGCGCGCTGTGCATGAGCGTGCTTATGTTGCTGGGCTGGGGCCTGGTGTCGTTGAGCTGGGCCGTAGGTGAAGAGCCGATCCGGGAGGGCAAGCGGCTGTTCTACATCATCCTGTTCCTGTTGGCGTTTCCTTTGCTGGCCAGTGCAGGTACGCAGCGATTTTTACTTTTGATGCAATGGGGTGGCATCGGTCTGGGGTTGGCCGCTGCAATCTCGATCGTCCACTTCTACGGAGTCCTGGGACGCCCATGGGTGGCTCGGCTGCAAGGCATCGGTGAAATTTCCCATCCGATTCTGGGTGCCTACGTGGTGGGTGCGGCCATTGTCTGGATGTTGCACTGGATGCCGCAACAGCGCTGGATGCAGCTTTTATGGGCACTTTCGGTGGTATGTCTGGGGGCCTTCGTGATGCTTGGCCAAAGCCGCGGCGCTGCGCTGGCCCTTCTGCTTACCGTCGTGGCAATGCCGCTTTGGTGCCGTGACCGGCGCAGTCGAGTGCTTGCCGCTGGGGCGCTGATCATTTCGGTACTGGGCTTTCTGATGGTCTACCGACTGATCGTTTTGCGCGGCGTTTCCTATCGTCCCGAGATTTTCAACAGCGCGCTCCAGATGATCGCCGACCATCCCTGGCTGGGGTTGGGCCTCGGTACGCAGTTCAAGGTGGTGGCCAACGGTATCGCCTTCGATCACTCGCACAACATGTTCACCCACATTGGTATCGAGCTGGGTGTGCCTGGCCTGTTGCTGTGGGCTGCAGTGTGGCTGCTGGTGCTCAGGGAGGGGTGGCGTGCCCGCGACACGCTGTTGGGCAAGGGCCTCATCGGTCTGTGGCTGTTCTGCACCCTGGCCATGCAGTTCGACGCTGCGAGCCTGACCGGCACCCCCCGTGCCGAATGGTTCATCAGTTGGCTGCCAGTGGGGTTGGCCAGCGTGCTGGTGTGGGCGCGTGCCCAATCGGCAGGCTGTGATAAAATCGATCGTTCAACCTGAACAGTGAGCTCGAAGATGGCTGAAACACCGCGCACGGCGCAGCAGAGCTCCAGTCTGAAGATCTATTTCCGACTGTTGACCTACGTAAAGCCCTACATTGGCATTTTCCTGCTGAGTATCCTCGGCTTCGTGATATTCGCCTCGACCCAGCCCATGCTGGCGGGCATCCTCAAGTATTTCGTCGATGGGCTGAGCAATCCCGAAGCGGTGTTGTTCCCCAACGTGCCTTACCTGCGTGACCTCCAACTGTTGCAGGCCGTGCCGCTGCTGATCGTGCTGATCGCCGCCTGGCAGGGCCTGGGCTCGTTTCTGGGCAACTTCTTTCTGGCCAAGGTTTCTCTGGGCCTGGTGCACGACCTGCGGGTGGAGTTGTTCAACAAGCTGCTGGTACTGCCCAACCGCTATTTCGACAGCCACAACTCCGGACACCTGATTTCGCGTATCACCTTCAACGTGACCATGGTCACCGGCGCCGCCACCGATGCAATCAAGGTGGTGATCCGCGAAGGCCTGACCGTGGTGTTCCTGTTCGGCTATCTGCTGTGGATGAACTGGAAGCTGACCATCGTGATGCTGGCGATCCTGCCGCTGATCGCGCTGATGGTCAGCAGTTCGAGCAAGAAATTCCGCAAGCAGAGCAAGAAGATCCAGGTGGCCATGGGCGATGTGACGCATGTCGCGTCCGAGACCATCCAGGGCTATCGCGTGGTGCGCAGTTTCGGGGGCGAGAACTACGAGCAGCAGCGCTTCGCCGATGCCAGCCAGAGCAACACCGAGAAGCAGCTGCGCATGACCAAGACCAGCGCGGTGTATACACCGATGCTGCAACTGGTGATCTACTCGGCCATGGCCGTGCTGATGTTCCTGGTGCTGTACCTGCGCGGCGACTCCACCGCCGGCGACCTGGTGGCCTACATCACCGCGGCCGGTCTGCTGCCCAAGCCGATCCGCCAGCTGTCGGAAGTCAGCTCGACCATCCAGAAGGGTGTGTCGGGGGCCGAGAGCATCTTCGAGCAGCTGGATGTGGAGCCGGAAGTCGACCACGGCACCGTCGAGCGCGACCGGGTTACCGGGCGTCTGGATGTACGCCACCTGAGCTTCACCTACCCGGGTAGCGAGCGCCGCGTGCTCGATGACATCAGCTTCACCGCCGAGCCGGGTCAGATGGTGGCGCTGGTTGGGCGTTCGGGCAGCGGCAAGTCGACCCTGGCCAGCCTGATACCGCGTTTCTACCCGCATGCCGAGGGCGAGATCCTGCTCGATGGCGTGGAGGTGGAGCAGTACCGCCTGCGTAACCTGCGTCGGCACATTGCCCAGGTGACCCAGCATGTGACCCTGTTCAACGACACCGTGGCCAACAACATCGCCTACGGTGACCTGGCCGGTGCGCCGCGCGAGCAGATCGAGGCTGCGGCAGCCGATGCCTATGCCAAGGAGTTCATCGATCAGTTGCCCCAAGGGCTGGACACCGAGGTCGGCGAGAACGGCGTGCTGCTGTCCGGCGGCCAGCGCCAGCGTCTGGCGATCGCCAGGGCCCTGCTCAAGAATGCACCGCTGCTGATTCTGGACGAGGCCACCTCGGCCCTCGATACCGAGTCGGAGCGGCACATCCAGGCCGCCCTGGACCAGGTGATGAAAGGCCGTACCACTCTGGTGATCGCGCACCGCCTGTCGACCATCGAGAAGGCCGACCTGATCCTGGTGATGGATCAGGGGCGCATCGTCGAGCGTGGCACGCATGGCCAGTTGCTGGCCGAAAACGGCTATTACGCGCGCCTGCACGCCATGGGCCTGGATGAGCCGGCCAAGGCCGACATCACCTGAGTCACCCTGCCAGGGCGCGTTCTGCGCCCTGGTTGTCACAGCAGGTTACCGGCGCCGAACAGGCCGGTGCCAGGGCTGTGCTAATATCCCGCCCCTGTTCATTTTGTCTATATGGGTTGCCCATGAAGTTGTCCATGCCGCGTTTCGATCAAGCTCCGGTACTGGTGGTCGGGGATGTCATGCTCGACCGCTACTGGCATGGCGGTACCTCTCGCATTTCACCTGAAGCCCCGGTACCGGTGGTCAAGGTCGAGCAGATCGAGGACCGTCCGGGTGGTGCGGCCAACGTTGCGCTGAACATTGCCGCGCTGGGTGCGCCGGCCTCGCTGGTGGGCGTCACCGGCCAGGACGAGGCCGCCGACAGTCTGGCCAACAGCCTGCAGGCAGCGGGGGTTCGTTCGATCTTCCAGCGCATCGCCCATCAGCCGACCATCGTCAAGCTGCGGGTCATGAGCCGTCACCAGCAACTGCTGCGCATCGATTTCGAAGAGCCCTTTGCCACCGACCCGCTGTCGCTGGGCGCCGAAGTCGACGCCCTGCTCGAAGGGGTGAAGGTGCTGGTGCTGTCCGACTACGGCAAAGGCGCATTGAAGAACCATCAGAGCCTGATTCAGGCCGCGCGGGCCAAGGGCATTCCGGTGCTGGCCGACCCCAAGGGCAAGGATTTCTCGATCTACCGCGGCGCCAGCGTCATCACGCCGAATCTGGGCGAGTTCGAGGCCATCGTCGGGCATTGCGCCGACGAGACCGAACTGGTCAGCAAGGGCGGCGAGCTGATGCGCGAGCTGGAACTGGGCGCCTTGCTGGTGACCCGAGGCGAGCACGGCATGACCTTGCTGCGCCCGGGCCATCCGGCCATGCACCTGCCGGCACGGGCGCGTGAAGTGTTCGATGTGACCGGTGCCGGCGATACCGTGATCTCCACCCTGGCGGCGGCGATCGCCGCCGGTGAGGAGCTGCCCCATGCGGTCGGTCTGGCCAACCTGGCTGCCGGCATCGTGGTCGGCAAGCTGGGTACGGCGGCCATCAGCGCGCCGGAACTGCGCCGCGCCATCCAGCGCGAAGAAGGCTCCGAGCGCGGGGTGCTGAGTCTTGAGCAGTTGCTGCTGGCCATCGACGATGCGCGGGCGCACAACGAGAAGATCGTGTTCACCAATGGCTGCTTCGACATTCTGCATGCCGGGCACGTGACCTACCTGGAGCAGGCGCGTGCGCAGGGCGACCGGTTGATCGTGGCGGTCAATGACGATGCTTCGGTCAGTCGCCTGAAGGGGCCGGGTCGCCCGATCAACAGTGTCGACCGGCGCATGGCGGTGCTGGCGGGGCTGGGGGCAGTGGACTGGGTCATCAGCTTCTCCGAAGGCACCCCGGAAAACCTGCTTGCCGAGGTCAAGCCCGACGTGCTGGTCAAGGGTGGCGACTACGGCATCGATCAGGTGGTGGGCGCCGATATCGTCAAGGCCTATGGCGGTACGGTGAAGGTGCTGGGGCTGGTGGAAAACAGCTCGACCACGGCGATCGTGGAGAAAATCCGCAAGAACTGAGTGGTTTGACCCGCGATTAGGGCCTGCAAAAACGTCCTACTTCTGCAAAGCCAGCCCCAACAGCTGGCGGGCCTTGCCCGTCAGCCTTTTAAGTTTCGAGTCCGGCCTGGGCGCCACCAGCCCCTGCTGCCTCAGCCAGTCCTTCCAGCGAATCCGCTCTTCACGCACCAGCCAGCCATCCTGTCGGGCAAAGCTTTCGGCCAGGTAGATACCACGTGTACTCGCCGGCACCAATCGGTCCTTCTTCAGGGTGTACAGCTCGGCCTGCGGCTGACCGTCTTCCAGCGGCATCAGGTACAAGTCTGGCCGGCTGCGGTTGAGGCGTGCCACCAGTTGGTCGCCCTCAAGGCGCTCGTCCACATGGAACAGGCTCAATGATTTGGCTTCCCTGGGCACTTGCAGGCGCAGGTCATAAATCAGTTGCAGTGACGCCGTGGGCAGGTGGACATAGGCTCGCGGTCGCTCGATCAGCGGCTGGTTGCCACAGCGCACCGGTCGCGCGGCCCCCGAGTGAGGGGTCAGCACGAAGGGCATCGCTTCACGGTAATGCAGCGCGTCGGCGTACGGCGCCGGCAACCAGGTGTCGTTGAAACGCCCCCCAAGCCAGCCTTCCGGGGTCTCCAGCAGGCATTCCTCGGCCACTTCCTGCACGGCCGTGTGCAAGGGCAGGTTCAGTTCCTGAGCGGGCACGTAACCGGAGATCAGCTTGAGCACCACATCACCGCGGTCCTGGCGGCGCTGGCGCACCAGTACCCAGTAGTCGCGGTTCTGCCACTGCAGGGTGAGGCGCACCGAAACGCCCAGGTTGGCCAGCTCCACGGCGAAGCGCTCGGGGTCGGCCACCTGGATGGCCTTGCGCCGCTGCAGGGTCTGGGCAAAGTTCAGCGGCATGCCGATGCTCTGGTAGCTCAGGCCCTCGGGGCCGGCTTCCACATGCAGGGGCAGGGTCTTGAAGTTGCTGGGGTTCTTGCGGATCAGCGTGCGCGGCATCTCGGCTCCTTCTTGCGTTGGGGTCGGCCGCGGCGGCGGCTCAGCGCTGGCTCAGGATCTTGGCGACCACGCCCACGTTGTGGGCCAGGTGCACGGGATTGATGGTGCCGACAATAGCACTGCTCACCCCGGGGTGGGCAAACAGCAGCTCGAAGCTGGCCCGCACCGGGTCGACGCCCGGGGCCAGGCAGGCATGACCACTGGCCAGGGCCTTTTTCACCAGGATGGCCTTGCCGTGTTCGGCAGCATAGTCCAGCACCGGGCGTTCGCCCTGCTCGTCGAGGTTGTAGGTAACCATCGCGCAATCGCCTGATTGCAGGGCCTGCAGCCCACCTTCGACGGTTTTGCCGGACAGCCCGAAGCCGCGAATCTTGCCTTCCTGCTTGAGTCGGGCCAGGGTTTCGTACACCGCTTCCTGCTGCAGAATGCGCAGATCGTTGCCGTCGGAATGCACCAGTACAAGATCGATACAATCTGTTTCAAGGCGCTGGAGGCTGCGTTCCACCGAGCGGCGCGTGTGGGCGGCGCTGAAGTCGAAGTGCGAGTGGCCGTCGTCGAACTCTTCGCCGACCTTGCTGACGATCACCCAGTCGTGGCGCTGGCCGCGCAGCAATGGGCCCAGCCGCTCTTCGCTGCGGCCATAGGCCGGTGCGGTGTCGATCAGGTTGATGCCCAGCTCGCGGGCCTGGCGCAGCAGCAGGCGGGCCTCGTCGTCGTCGGGGATGGTGAAGCCGTTGGGGTATTTGACGCCCTGGTCGCGGCCCAGCTTGACCGTGCCCAGCCCCAGCGGGGAAACGCTCAGGCCGGTGCTGCCCAGCGGGCGGTGATAGGGGTGCAGGGTCGGCAGGCTCATGGCAGCAGTTGCTCCCATACCGGTTGTGCCAGGGGCGGTTTTGGCAGGGGCGGCAGGGCAGGCAGATTGCCTGGCTTGATATCGTCACGTTCCAGGCTGTTCAGCACGCGGTCAGCGAAGTCCGGTGCCAGGGCCAGCTTGGTCGGCCAGCCCACCAGCAGGCGCTGCTGGTCGGCGAGGAAGGCGTTGTCGGGGCGCACCAGGCCCGATTGCGCAGGTTCGGCGCGGTCGACACGCACGGTGGCCCACTGCACCTGGCTGAGGTCGACCCAGGGCAGCAGCCCCGCGACCTCCTTGCGGGCGGCAGCGATCTGCGCTTCGGGTTCGCGCGCAACGCCCTCGGCTTCGGCCAGGTCGCCGCCCAGGTACCACACCCACTGGCCGTCGGCGGCCGGGTGGGTGGTCACGGTGATGCGCGGCTTGGGCCCGCCGCCCAGGCAGTGGGCGTACAGGGGCTTGAGGCTCGGGCCCTTGGCCATGACCATGTGCAGCGGTCGGCGCTGCATGGCCGGCTGGCTCAGGCCCAGGCTTTGCAGCAGCGCGGCATTGCCGGCACCGGCGCTGAGCACCACGCGCTGGGCGCGGATATCGCGGCCATCGACACGCAAGCCGACCAGTTCGTCACCTTCATGCAGCGGTTCGATATGTTCACCGGCCAGCAGGCTGTCGCCGGCCAGCTCTGCCAGGCGCGCGAGCAGGCTCGGCACGTCCACCACCAGTTCGGCCAGGCGGTACACCTTGCCCTTGAAGGCACGGTCCTGCAGGGCAGGGGGCAACTGGTCGCCCTTGACCTGGTCGACCCGGCCGCGTACCGCCTTGCTGGCGAAGAAGCTGGTGAGGTTGCCGGCCAGGGTGCCGGGCGACCACAGGTAGTGCGCCTCGGACAGCAGGCGCACGCCGCTCAGGTCCAGTTCGCCGTTGCCGGCCAGGGCCTCGCGCCAGCGCCGCGGCATGTCGGCAATGGCCTCGGAGGCGCCGGTGAGCGCACCGTGCAGGGCGTACTTGGCACCGCCGTGGATGATCCCCTGGGACTTGAGGGTCTGCTCGCCACCGAGGCTGGCGCGTTCCACCAGCACCGTCGAGTAGCCCAGGCGGCGCAGGCGGGCATTGAGCCAGAGGCCTGCGACCCCTGCGCCGACGATCAGCACGTCGGTGGAAATAACGGATGACATGCACGCACCTCACAAGCAAAGACAGGAGCGCAGTATACAGCCTGTGAGGTTTCGTACCCTGTCGCTCATCAATGCCCGGTGGTTTTGGAGAACACCTGGATCACCACCACGCCGCCGACGATCATGGCCATGCCGAGCATGGCCGGCACATCCAGTTTCTGCCCGTAGATCACCAGCGCCGCGATGCTGATCAGCACGATGCCCAGGCCCGACCAGATGGCGTAGGCAATGCCTACCGGAATGCTGCGCACCACCAGGGTCAGCATCCAGAACGCCACGATGTAGCCGCACACCATCAGAAGCAGGGGCAGCGGCGTACTCAGGCCCTTGACCGCCTTCATCGAGGCGGTGGCAATGACTTCGGCGCAGATGGCGATGGCCAGGTAGGTATAGGCGTTCATGGTAGTCCTCTGTTCTGGTCGCGCATTCTAGAGGATGGCGCAATGGGGTAAAGTCATTACCTATCTATTCTGGAGATAGGCGGGCATGCACGGTCAATGGAACCTCGAACAGCTGCGCACCTTCGTGCGGGTCGCCGAACTGCGCTCGTTCTCGGCGGTGGCGCGTGAGCAGCGCAAGGCCCAGTCGGCGGTCAGCAACGCCATCGCGTTGTTTGAGGCCGACCTTGGGGTCACGCTGTTCGAGCGTAGCAGCGGGCGTCAGCCGCGCCTGACCGATGCCGGCCAGGCGTTGCTCGAGGAGGCACGCGAGCTGCTGCGCCAGTGCGAGCGCCTGGACGGTCGGGCGCAGGCGCTGATGCGCGGGCAGGAGGCGCAACTGCGCCTGGCGCAGGACGAGGCCATGCCCTTCCAGCCGGTGCTCGACAGCCTCGACGAGCTGGCCGTGCAGTACCCGCTGCTGGAAATCCAGGTGGCCAGCGGTGCCCAGGGCGATGTGGCGCGCAAGTTGCTGGAGCGCCGTGCCGACCTGGGTCTGATGTTCCACCACGAGCACATGCCTGCAGCGCTGGAGCGCCAGGCGCTGGGCAGCGTGGAGATGGTCACCGTGTGCGCGGTGCATCACCCGCTGGCGCAACTGGCCAGCGTCAACCGCCAGCACCTGGCGCAGCACCGTCAGTTGCTGATCACGCCCCAGCAGAGTGGCTACCCTGGCGGCGAACCGATCAGCCCGCAGATCTGGCGCGCCGACAGCTTCTACGTGATGGCCGAGATGCTCATGCGCGGGCTGGGCTGGGCCTGGCTGCCGCGCCATGTGGTGCAGTACCCGGCCTACCAGCAGCAGATGGTGGAGCTTGCCAGCGAGTGGCGCCCGCCGGCGCTGGTGGTGGAGTTGGCGTGGCGCCGCGACGAGCCGCTGGGGCCGGCCGCGCGCTGGCTGGCCGAGCGCTTCGCAGTGCATTTGTGCGCCATTGGCTAGTACACTTCGGCGCCATGAACAGAACCCTATATACCCTGCTGTTTCACCTGGGCCTGCCGCTGGTCGCGCTGCGCCTGTACCTGCGTTCGCGCAAGGCGCCGGCCTATGCCCGGCGCATTGCCGAGCGCTTCGGCCTGAAGCTGCCGCCCCTGCAGCCGGGGGGCATCTGGGTGCATGCGGTGTCGGTGGGCGAGAGCATCGCCGCCGCGCCGATGGTGCGTGCCCTGCTGCAACGTTATCCACAGTTGCCGATCACCATCACCTGCATGACGCCCACCGGTTCCGAGCGCATCCAGGCGCTGTTCGCAAACGAGCCACGCATCCAGCACTGCTACCTGCCGTACGACCTGCCGTGGGCGGCGGCGCGGTTTCTGGAGCGTGCTCGCCCGCAACTGGCGGTGATCATGGAGACCGAGCTGTGGCCCAACCATATCCACCAGTGCGCCCGACGTGGCATACCGGTGGCACTGGCCAATGCGCGGTTGTCGGCGCGTTCGGCCAAGGGCTATGCGCGTTTTGCCGGGCTGACCCGGCCGATGCTGGCCGAGATGAGCCTGATCGCGGTGCAGACCGAAACCGAGGCCGAGCGTTTTCGCCAGCTCGGTGCGCGGCCCGAGTGCGTGCAGGTGACCGGCTCGATCAAGTTCGACCTGACCATCGATGCGCAGCTGCCGGTGCGCGCCAGGGCACTGCGTGAAGAGTGGCAGGCGCTGCAACGGCCGGTGTGGATTGCCGCAAGCACCCATGAGGGCGAGGACGAGGTGATCCTGGCAGCGCATCGGCAGTTGCTGGCGCACCATTCGGACGCGCTGCTGATGCTGGTACCGCGCCATCCGGAGCGCTTCAACGCGGTGCATGGGTTGTGCGCAGCGCAGTTTTCCACGGTGCGCCGCTCTGGCGGTGCGCCGGTGACGGCGGATTGCCAGGTACTGCTGGGCGATACCATGGGCGAGCTGCTGTTTCTGTATGCGCTGGCGGACATCGCGTTCGTCGGCGGCAGCCTGGTGCCCAACGGCGGGCACAATCTGCTGGAGCCGGCTGCACTGGCCAGGCCAGTGCTGAGTGGGCCGCATCTGTTCAACTTTCTCGAGATCGCGGCAATGCTGCGCGAGGCGGGGGCGTTGTGCGAAGTGGATGATGCCCAGGGGCTGGCGGCCGAGGTGCGGCGCCTGATCGAGCTGCCCAGTGATGCACTGAAGATGGGCGAGGCGGGGGTCGGGGTGATGCGGGCCAATCAGGGGGCGTTGAAGCGCCTGCTGGATGGGCTGGGGAATCTGCTCAAGGCGTGAGGCCTGTTCGCCGGTAAGGCCGGCTCCTACACGGGTGCGCAACACCTGTAGGAGCCGGCCTTGCCGGCGAAGCTGTTTCAGGGCCTTTCGAAATTGGCTTGCGCCGCCTTGGCCAGGTCCGGCGGCAGGAAGTCCTTGTCCGGGTTGTAGTCGGGCTTGAGGTAGCGACCCAGGTCATTCAGGTCTTGCGGGCTCAAGGTCCCGGCGGCCTGCTTCAGGCGCAGGTTGTCGAGGATGTAGTCATACCGGGTGTTGTTGTAGTCGCGCACCGAGGTGTACAGCTGGCGCTGTGCATCCAGCACGTCGACGATGTTGCGCGTACCCACCTGGTAACCGATTTCGGTCGCTTCCAGCGCACTCTGGTTGGAAATGATCGACTGCTTGCGCGCCTGCACCTGCTCCACGTCGGTGTTCACCGCGCGGTGCAGGTTGCGGGTGTTTTCCACCACCTGGCGACGCAGGCTCTCGCGCTGCTGTTCGCTCTGGCTCAGGCGCTGGTACGCCTCGCGCACCTGCGAGCTGGTCAGCCCGCCACTGTAGATCGGGATGTTCAGCTGCAGGCCGATGCTGGTCTGCTCCACGTCGCCGCGGTAGTTCTGGCCCGTCAGGTTGGGGTTGCTGAAGCCCAGGCTGTCGTTGTCACCCTTCTGGTAGCGCGCCACCGCGTCCACCGTCGGCGCGTGCCCGGCCTTGCGCTGGCGCAGGGTTTCCTCGGCCGCGTTGACCGCGTAGTTGGTGGCCTGCAGGTTCAGGTTCTGCTTTGCGGCGGTTTCTACCCAGGCCTTGGCGTCATTGGGCGTGGGTACCTGCACCGGCAGGGTGTGCACGATGCCCTGCACCGAGTTGTAGTCGCGGTTGGTCAGGGTCACCAGGGCCTCGAAGGCGTCGTCCACCTGGCGCTGCGCGACGATGCGGTTGGCCCGTGCGGTGTCGTAGCTGGCCTGGGACTGCAGCACGTCGGTCTTGTCCGACAGGCCTACATCGAAGCGCTCGTTGCTCTGGTCGAGCTGGCGCTTGAACGCGGCTTCTTCGGCCTTGGTCGAGGCCAGGGTGTCCTGGGCGCGCAGCACGGCGAAGTAGTTCTCGGCACTTTGCAGAATCAGGTTCTGTTCGGTGGCCGACAGCTCCAGCGCCGCCTGTTCGTTCACCGCTTCGGCTGCCTGCAACTGGAACCAGCGGTCGGCGCGGAAGATCGGCTGGGCCAGGGTGGCCTGCCAGGAGTTGCCGCTGCGGTTGGCGGTGATCGAGGGGTGATCGATCTTCGTACGGCTGTTCATCATCTCGGCGCCGGCCGAGAGGTTGGGCAGCAGGCCGGCACGGGCCTGGGGCACCACTTCCTTGCGGGCGCCGTAGTCGGCGCGGGCAGCGGCCAGGTCGGCGTTGTTGTTCACCGCTTCCTGATACACGCTGACCAGATCGGTGCGTACCGACAGGGGCGGTTCTGCTGCCCAGGCCATTCCGTTGGTAGCACACGACACGGCGAGGGCCAGTGAAAGTTTGCGCAGCATAGGGCAGTCCTTGAACGGTTGAGTATTTCTGAACCGATGAGTGTAGTTGCGCAGGCATTTTGCAACAATCCGCTATTTGCGCCTTTTATCATGCTTGTGCTTGGACTGTTGGCGTTTCGCGTCGCACCGGTCTATGCTGGGCGCGTTCTTGTCGGGGTGCCTTGCGTTGAGGCTGAGATCGGATAATTCCGGATCCCGTTGAACCTGATCAGGTTAGCGCCTGCGTAGGGAACAAGATTGCTCGTCTCCCGCGAGCCCTCTTGTGTCGGCTGCGGGATTGTCATTTCAGCTTTTTGGCTGGTGTGGCATCTTCCGTTTTCGGCACAGCACCAGCCCTGGTGCGCCCGTGCCTTTCAGGTTCACTCCGACTGCCAACCCGTCTGGAGAGCCTGTGATGAGCCAAAAACAAAAATACCCCGCGCACCTGAGTGAATCGGCCAAGGTCGACGAGCAGTCCGTGCAGCCGTTCACCCGTTCGCGCAAGATCTACGTGCAGGGCTCGCGCCCCGATATCCAGGTGCCCATGCGCGAAATCAGCCTGGACGACACCCCCACCGATTTCGGCGGCGAAGCCAACGCGCCGGTGCTGGTGTACGACACCTCCGGCCCCTACACCGACCCCACCGTGCAGATCGACGTGCGCAAGGGCCTGGGCGATGTGCGCTCGGCCTGGATCGACGCGCGCGGCGACACCGAGCGCCTGGCCGGGCTGTCCTCCAGTTTCGGCCAGATGCGCCTGAACGACGTGGAACTGACCAAGCTGCGCTTTGCCCACGTGCGCAACCCGCGCCGGGCCAAGGCCGGCGCCAACGTCAGCCAGATGCACTACGCGCGTCAGGGCATCATCACCGCCGAGATGGAGTACGTGGCCATCCGCGAGAACATGAAGCTGCAGGAGGCCCGCGCCGCCGGCCTGCTCGACCAGCAGCACGCCGGGCACAGCTTCGGCGCAAGCATCCCCAAGGAGATCACCGCCGAATTCGTACGCGAGGAAGTCGCTCGCGGCCGCGCGATCATTCCGGCCAACATCAACCATGTGGAGCTGGAGCCGATGATCATCGGCCGCAATTTCCTGGTGAAGGTCAACGGCAACATCGGCAACAGCGCGCTGGGCTCCTCCATCGAGGAAGAAGTGGCCAAGCTGACCTGGGGCATCCGCTGGGGCTCGGACACGGTAATGGACCTGTCCACCGGCAAGCACATCCATGAAACCCGCGAGTGGATCATCCGCAACTCGCCGGTGCCGATCGGTACGGTGCCGATCTACCAGGCACTGGAGAAGGTCAACGGCGTGGCCGAGGACCTGACCTGGGAGCTGTTTCGCGACACCCTGATCGAACAGGCCGAGCAGGGCGTGGACTACTTCACCATCCATGCCGGCGTGCTGCTGCGCTACGTGCCGCTGACCGCCAAGCGCGTGACCGGCATCGTCAGCCGCGGCGGCTCGATCATGGCCAAGTGGTGCCTGGCGCATCACAAGGAAAACTTCCTCTACACCCATTTCGACGAAATCTGCGAAATCATGAAGGCCTACGACGTCAGCTTCTCGCTGGGCGACGGCCTGCGTCCGGGCTCGATCGCCGACGCCAACGACGCGGCGCAGTTCGGCGAGCTGGAGACCCTGGGCGAGCTGACCAAGATCGCCTGGAAGCATGACGTGCAGTGCATGATCGAAGGCCCCGGCCACGTGCCGATGCAGTTGATCAAGGAGAACATGGACAAGCAGCTCGAGTGCTGCGACGAGGCGCCGTTCTACACCCTGGGCCCGCTGACCACCGACATCGCGCCGGGGTACGACCACATCACCTCGGGCATCGGTGCGGCGATGATCGGCTGGTTCGGTTGCGCGATGCTCTGCTACGTGACGCCCAAGGAGCACCTGGGGCTGCCGAACAAGGACGACGTCAAGACCGGCATCATCACCTACAAGATCGCCGCGCACGCGGCGGACCTGGCCAAGGGGCACCCGGGCGCGCAGATCCGCGACAACGCCTTGAGCAAGGCGCGGTTCGAGTTCCGCTGGGAAGACCAGTTCAACCTGGGCCTGGACCCGGACACCGCACGCTCGTTCCACGACGAGACCCTGCCCAAGGATTCGGCCAAGGTCGCGCACTTCTGCTCGATGTGCGGGCCGAAGTTCTGCTCGATGAAGATCACCCAGGAAGTGCGTGAATACGCCGCCAACCAGCCGGTCGAGGTGGCGGTAGAAGAGGGCATGCGCGAGCAGGCCGAGCGGTTCCGCCAGGAAGGCAGCCAGTTGTACCAGAAGGTCTGAAAGCATCGCGGGTCAAGCCCGCTCCCACAGGTATGCCGCTGCCCTAGAGATCAGCGATACCCCGTGGGAGCGGGCTTGACC